>NZ_LNDC01000073.1 GCF_001870905.1 Geitlerinema sp. PCC 9228 | reverse complement strand
CAAACATTGCCACGATGCAAAAACTGCCAATGATGGTAGTCTTGGTACTCATGACAAGAGCCAAGTTGTTGAGTCCCCGGATGATGCGAAAGTATCAAGTCCGGTTGTGAAGACGAGTCGGGTGGGCAACTGCCTGGCTTAGTTTCACTTGAAAAGAGCGAGCGGGTACTATATCATTTGATCCGATGCCAGCGGATTCGATGTTCCCCAACCACCTATAACTTGTGCTGAGCTACGCCGAAGCAGCGGTCATGCCATCGGATTGGATGTGGGTAAAATGAGCTATTTGGCTACCAGCGATGGTGAATTGATTGACAACCCACGATTGTTCTTGAAGGCTTCTGGCGAGCTAAAATGGCTGCAACAAAAGTTCAACCTGTAGAAAAAGGATTCCAGACGTTGGCACTTGATTCAACATCGCATCGCCCAATTGTACGAACACCTCACATTAGCTCGCAAAGACTTTTGCTTGAAGTGGGCTCACCATTTGTGCAACCAAGCTGACAGCATTTTTGCCGAGGGCCTGAATTTGAAAGTTCTTGGGCGAAGTCGGCTAGCGAAATTCTGTCTCGATGCGACTTGGGGCGAGTTTCTATGCTTCGGCGTAGCTCAGCACAAGTCCATTTTGTCTTGGGTCTGTTTGAAGGGCGGTAAATACTTGGCCAAAGTAGAGGCCAAACAAACCAGTCAAATTTGTCCCCATTGTGGTGTCCATAGGGGGAAAAGCGAAAAGCCGCTTTCTCAAAGAACTCATTTCTGCTCCACTGCGGCTATTAAACCCATCGAGACGTGGTGGCAGCAGCACAAGTGGTCTTGAATTGAGGTGTCGCAAGTACGTCCGGACAGGGCGGAAAAATGCTCGTCGAGGGTTCCTGTGGCCGGCGATGGAGTAACTCTCTTCGCGAATCTCTTCACAGGCACCCCCAATGAAGCGAGAATCTTACGAATTCTATTCGTGAGAGTGTCAATGGTTCTTTTCCTGTATAGAGATACTAATGACCCAAGATGCTTTTCCTACGCCAACTCCCAAACCTGGCGAACTTTCTTTCTGGACCAAACTGGCTTTTGGCGCTGGGGATTTGTCTCCGGCTTTAACAGCAAATTTGCAGGTTTTTTTGCTGCTCCCTTTTTTAACGGATGTGGCGGGTTTGCCAGCCGCTTGGGCAGGTAGTGTTTTAATGGTGGGAAAGGTTTCCGATGCGGTAAACGACCCCATTATCGGTATTTTAAGCGATCGCACTCGCAGCCGCTGGGGAAGGCGATATCCTTGGATACTTTTTGGTGCCTTTCCTTTTGCCATTTTCTTTTTCTTGCAGTGGCTGGTTCCCCAATTCGGCAGTGCCACAGCTTTATTCTGGTACTATCTCATTGTGGGCATCCTGTTCAATCTTGCTTACACCGCTGTTAATCTTCCCTATACCGCACTCACTCCAGAACTAACGCGCGATTATAACGAACGCACCAATCTCAATCGCTTTCGCTTCACCTTTTCCATCGGCGGCAGTATTTTATCTTTGTTGGTAGCTGCTGGCATTTCCCGGCTCATTGAAGATCCCCAACAGCGATACTTTACCATTGGAGCTGCTTTTGGTCTTTTTTCTATTATCCCCCTCTACTGGTGCGTTTGGGGTACCAAAGCTAGAGCCGACCAAATGCAGGCTACCCACCAACCAGCGGAACAACCTACTTCCATTCCCCTCAAAAAACAGCTGCAAATTGCCTTTACCAACCGTCCTTTTCTCTTTGTCATAGGGATTTATTTGTTTTCCTGGCTGGCCGTACAAATTACCGCTACGACCTTAAAATACTATGTCAATAGCTGGATGGGATTGTCCGATACGAGTTTTTACACGGTGGCAGTGACGGTGCAAGGAACGGCTATGGTCATGCTTTCGGTTTGGAGTCCCCTCAGCCGCAAATTGGGGAAAAAAACAGTTTACTATATGGGAATTGCTATGTGGGTGATAGCACAGGGAGGGTTGTTTTTCCTGCAACCAGGCCAGGTTTTTCTGATGTACATGCTAGCCGTCATGGCTGGTCTGGGGGTTTCTACAGCCTATTTAATTCCTTGGTCCATGTTGCCGGATGTCATCGAACTAGACGAACTCAATACTGGCCAGCGACGGGAAGGTGTCTTTTATGCCTTTATGGTGGTCTTGCAAAAAATGGGATTGGCGTTGGGATTGTTTCTGGTGGGACAAGCATTGGATTTGGCGGGGTATGTTGAAGGGACGGCCGTTGATGCTGCCTCCGTACAACAGCCGGATTCAGCTTTGTTGGTGATTCGCTTGGCTATCGGACCGGTTCCTACCCTCTGTTTGATTGCTGGCATGGTGCTTGCCTATTTTTATCCCATTACCAAAGAAAAACACGAAGAAATTTTATTGCGACTGCAAAATCAAGACCAAACAACCAGCCAATCCCAACCGTAGTCGCAAACCCTACTCGCATCCATCAAAAAATTTGAACAAAAACATAGCATTTCCGCGCGTCTTGTTACAGAATATTAAGTAAAGGCGAACGAACGTTCGCTTATTCGTCATTTGTCCTTTGAAGGTGGCAGGTTTCGGATGGGCCAATCTATTCAATAGACTTTCGTTCCCCGTCTCCTGTCCCTCCTTCATTTTCCTCATGACAGAAACTTCTTTTTTTACAATCACAACCACCCAACAGTGGCTTTGGCGTGGCTATCCCATTTGCTACCAAAGCCAGGGAGACAACGGTCCGGCGGTGGTGCTGGTTCACGGTTTTGGTGCCTCTTGCGGACACTGGCGGAAAAACCTTCCCGAATTGGCGACCCACTGTCGGGTTTACGCCATCGATTTATTAGGTTTTGGCGGTTCTGCGAAACCCACTCCCAGCAATGAAATCAGCTATACCTTTGAAACCTGGGGACAGCAAATTGGCGATTTTTGTCGGGAAGTGGTGGGGGGACCGGCCTTTTTGGTTGGTAACTCCATTGGCTGTATCGCTGCCATGCAAGCGGCGGTGGACAATCGCGATATGGTTTTGGGGGTGGCTTTAATCAATTGTTCTCTGCGACTGCTGCACGAACGCCGCCAACAAAATATTTCCTGGGGACGCCGGGTGGGTGCCCAGATTATGCAACAATTGCTGTCAGTACGCTGGTTTGGGAGATGGTTTTACCGACAGGTGGCTCAACCCAAGTCGGTACGCAAAATTTTGCTGCAGGCGTATCAAAGACCGGAAGCGGTGACCGATGAGTTGGTGGATTTAATTATGAAGCCGGCTAGGGAACCAGAAGCGGCGGATGTGTTTTTGGCTTTTACGCGCTATTCCCAAGGACCGTTGCCGGAGGATTTGCTGCCGAAATTGCCTTGTCCGGCGATGGTTATTTGGGGAACGGCGGATCCTTGGGAACCTGTGGATATGGGAAGAGAATTGGCAACGTTTGATACGGTAGAACGGTTTGTGCCTGTGGAAGGGATGGGACACTGTCCCCAGGATGAGGCACCGGAGTTGGTCAATCCGATTTTAGCCGAGTGGATTGCCAGCCATAGCGATGGTGCCTACCGCACCGGTCCTTCGGACTATTGCTTTTAGGCAGATTGCCAGTAATCGGTGGGATCGTAGCCAAGTTCTTGTAGCATCTCCCGCAGCAACGGCAAACTCAACCCAATGACGTTGGTATGGCAGCCGGCAATTTTCTCCACAAACAACCCACCTTTGCCTTCCAAAGCAAAACTACCGGCACATTTTAACGGTTCGCCGGTGGCGACATATGCTTCGATTTGACGATCGCTTACGTTGGCAAAGGTTACCTGAGTAATCTGATGGCGGACCAGGGTTTTTTGCTGGCGGGTATCGACGGTGGCATGACCGGTATAGAGAAATCCTGTAGACCCCCGCATTTGCTGCCAACGAGCGATCGCTTCTTCTGTATTCGCCGGTTTTCCCTGAATTTCGCCGCGAATCACCAACACCGAATCGCATCCAGTAACAATGGCATCGGCAAAATCTGTAGCGACTTTCTCCGCCTTGCATTTCGCCAATTGTTCCACCAACAAGTCTGGATGTTCTTGGGAAATGGTGGATTCATCAAAATCGCTGGGACGAACGATGGGGTCGATGCCAATGGTTTGTAACAAACGCTTTCTCGCTGGCGATGCGGAAGCCAGCACAAATTGAGGAAGAGTCATTCGTTCTTTGCCAGTGTAGCCATGGAAACCGTGTAGGTTTCTAACTTAGTATACCGAAAAAGAATTGACCACCGCTTGGAACTTATCCTGCATTTTTTTCCAACGCCTCTCGGGAGTAGAAATATTAAACGTAAATAGCTTGCCGCGACTGACCGCCACGCTAGCCAAATTGTGACGGGATTCGCGATCGCTAAAATCCACCTTATACTCCAACAAATAGTAAGTATGTTCCGGCGTCTCCTTCGACCCCACACTTACCAACTCCGCTTGGCGGTTGGCCGTGGCATTGGAAATCGCAGTCTTGGCAATATTTTGTCCCACTTCCGTAGGTGTTCCCAAATCCTGCAAGCTTTCTCCCTCGGGAATATCCCCAATCACCACGCTTAAATTTTCCGAACGTTCGATTAAATCCCGCATCACCAAATCGGGTCCGTTGCCACTTACCTCCACCGGAATCCAACCATTGGGATAGAGAAACTCATATCCCGAACGAGAATCCACATAACTTTTGAGTTCGCCAGTTGGGGAAGTGGAACAAGCAGTTACGCTGAAAGAAACCAACAACAGGCAAATGGCAACAAGTCGTCTCCACATACATTTATCCCAAATCAATTCCAAAGTATCTTTGTATCTTTGTCTATCCTATCGGCAAGCTGCCACGCCGTTAATAGGCAATGGCTAGAAACTAAAGCAAATCCCGATCGTTGGGGTCCTCCTGTAGCTGCTGCAGCAATTTTTTAAGATCTTGGGAACGGTCTTTTCTCGCCACCAACGTCACGTTGCCATCGCGAACCACAATCGTATCTTCCAACCCCAAAGTAACCACAATCTCATTTTCGTCGGTCGCAAAGAAAATATTGCCTTGAGAATCCAATCCCCGATGCTGGGCCAGTTCTACATTCTTGTCTTGACCGGACTGCAAGCGTGCCAATGCATTCCAATCTCCCAAATCATCCCAACCAAAGGAAACCGGCAAAACCGTAGCCAGTTGGGTTTGCTCCATCAAGGCATAATCAAAGCTGGTTTTTGGCAGTTGCGAGTAGGCGGCCACTCCTTCTCGAAGCAGGGGGTTGATAATATCGGGAACGTAGGTTCGCAACTGTTGTAGGACGACTTCCACGCGAAACACAAAAATCCCGCTGTTCCAACTGTAACGACCGGTTTCGATCAATTCAGTGGCCCGTTGGCGGTCGGGTTTTTCCGTAAAGCGATTGACCCGATAGATAGGATATCCAGAAACGGTTTCTGTGGCTTCTCCCTGTTCGATGTAGCCGTAGCCAGTGGCGGGATAGCTGGGTTTGACCCCTAACGTCGCGATCGCATTTTGGTTGGTAGCGTGTTGGCTGGCTGCTTGTAAGGTATCTTGAAAAGAAGCAACATCATCAATCCAGTGGTCTGCCGGGAAAAATCCCACCACAGTATTTCCCCCGTAGCGGCGGTCGATTTCCACTGCCGTCCAGGCTACGGCAGCAGCAGTATCCCGGCGGTCGGGTTCCACCAAGATATTGCTATCCGGCAGGTGGGGGAGCTGTTCGCGAATGCCATCGGCCACCATTTCCGAGGTGACCACCCACAAGTTTTGCCAACCACCCGCCAAAGGCAACAGGCGATTGGCAGTGGCTTGCAGCAAACTCGTACCGCTGCCGTCGAGGGATAAAAACTGTTTGGGACGGTGTTGGCGGCTGACGGGCCAAAAACGTTCGCCTTTTCCACCAGCGAGGATAACGGGAATCAAAGATGGCATAGGAAACGATGGTTTAATTTTTGCTAACTTCCACCCCAAAATAACTCGATTTCTAGAAATTCTGGTAGATCTATACATTTTGCCGCGATCGCACGAATCTATTCTCTATGCCAGTAGAAAGCAAAACCACAGAGGCATCGGTAGATCCCTCCACGTCCTTTTCCCGGTGGCGAGGGAAATTATTTTGGGGAATGGCTTTTTTGCTAACTGCGGTTCTCAGCGGCATTGGCGGTGCTGTGGTGGGGTTGTGGCTGCCGGAGTTGCTTGTCTCTTCTTCTTTCCAGCCAAATTCCCCATTTGCCACCCCTGCAGACCAACTTTCTCCCCTATTGCCATCTAGCTGGCAATACCGACTTTCCCAACCGGTGAATATTTTGGTGGTCGGTGTGGATCCGGTAGCCGCTACAGGAGAAGATTCCCGGTCCAATCGTTTTGGCGGTCGCAGCGATACGGTGTTGCTGGTGCGTTTTGACCCAGCAAATCAAACCATCAATTTGCTTTCGATTCCTCGGGATACAAAAGTCCGTTTGCCAGATGCGGATGTGGATACGGTAAATCAAGCGAACTATTTTGGCGGTGAGAAAATGATGGTGGCGGCGGTACAGCAGTTGCTACACGATGTTCCCATCCATCGCTACGTGAGGGTGAGTACGGGTGCTTTGCGGGAGTTGGTGGATTTGTTGGGAGGGGTGGAGGTGTACGTTCCCCAAAAGATGACCTATGAGGATAAAACCCAACAGCTAACCATTGAGCTGCTGCCGGGATGGCAGACGCTGGATGGCGAGAAGGCGGAACAGTTTGCTCGCTTTCGCCAGGGGAATTTGGGGGATATCGGTCGCGTACAGCGGCAGCAAATGTTGTTGCTGGGATTGCGAAAACGTTTGAACGACCCGGCGATGATTCCTCGCTTGCCGCAGGTGGTGCGGGTGATGCAGAAGTATGTGGATACGGATTTGGTGTGGCAGGAAATGGTGGCGTTGGTGAAGTTTGCTTTGGATGTGGATCGTCGCGATTTTCGGATGGTGATGCTACCTGGAGAGTTTGGTCGGCGTGGCTACTGGCTGCCCGATCGAGTGGCGCGCGATCGCATTGTGCAAAAATATTTTCAGGTAGAACCGCCACAACTGAGCCGCCAACGCCAACGCTACTTACAAACGAACCGCGACCCAGCTAGTTTGCAAATTGCGGTGCAAAATACCACGAACCATCCCCAGGCAACCCAAAAGATGGTCGATTACTTACAATCTCAAGGATTTACCGATACTTACGTATTGGACTCCTGGCAAGACCGCCAGTTTCAAACTCAAATTATCGTTCAAAAGGGATATTTGGAAGGAGCGAAGGCGTTGCAGGAATTGTTGGGATTTGGGGAGATTGCGGTGATGTCTACAGGGGAGTTGGATTCGGATTTTACCATTCGCCTCGGCGAAGATTGGGTGGAAATGATGGCAGAATCAGCAAAATAAGCGATCGCTAGTTTTTGGGTTCGGTTTCGACAGTTTGAATTTTGGGGTAAGCTTGGTATTTGATAGGAGTGCGAAGCCAGATGGGTTTCCAATTTTTATCTTTTTGCTCTGCTTCCGCGGCACCAGCGGGAATTGGCAACCAAGATTTGAGGTCCAAATCGTAATAACCGGCTTGTGCCATGGGGTACCATCCTGCTTCTATATATTTAATTATATCGGGTAAGGCTTCTAGAAATTCCGGATTGCGGTCTTTGGGATGAATTGTCCAAGCTTGTGGGGATTCCATGGTAGCTCGTACGTAGTGGGTTTCCTCCAGGCGTCGCGAAACCATGACTTCCCAAGAGTCTAATTGCCCTTTGTTGGTCAAGTAGTTTAATATGGTCTTTATACCATTGGGCAGTCGATTGAGGATTTTTTGGTTATAAGAACGCCAGAGGGCTGGCAGTGGCAGCAATTTCTCGAATCGCTTGCAGTCAATTAGATAAACGCGGCTGCTGAAAAATTTAAACCGATAAAAGCCATTCGGATCGTATTCGTAGGCTACTCGTTGGTGGATGCTGCCGTCAGAGGTGGGGGGTCCGGTTAGGGGTCTTACGGCTATGACATCTGGATTTTGTTGTAATAGTTTGATTCCTGCTTCCACCCAACTATAGTCAGGTTCTGAGTGCAGCAGCATGTCGCTGTCAAAGTGTACGAGATAGTCAGTTTGGGGATTTTCAATGGAAAAGATGGTCCCTAGGATAGGATAGCCTTTGTGATTGTGGCTGTTGCGAATGGGAAAGCCAAAATGCTTGCGATAAACTTTTTTGCGATAGCTTTCGGAGTAGTCAATATCCACAACTCGGTCTACCACTCCCGCATCTTTTAACTGGTGGCAGCATTGATGCAATTCATCCAGGGTGCCAATGCCGGGACGGTTGACTTTATCTCCCGACAAAGGTGCTGTGTCTACGGCTAACAGGCGATCGCGAAACTGAAAATTGCATCCTCTGACAATATGAGGAACTGTCTGCATGAGAAATGGCAGATCGGTGCGTGCTGCCAGAATCGAAAGAGAACAACTTGCTGATACCATGGCTATGATTTCCTCATTTCATTTGTACGCGATCCTGAAAATATATACGGTTAGGCTGCAAGGAATCCTGGTATTGTCTCCGTGTTTATACGTTACTTCCATTTGGAAATATCCCAATATTCCCTGGCGTTCTATAAATCCGATCGGAAATCTCGTATATAGTCTCAGTGTTATCACTTACAATTTTAATCTCTGGATCGCTAAGGGGCAAGGTATCATTCGGCGCTCGTATATATACATAAATAAAACGTTACCTAGCTTTGCCATATATAGATGGTTATAGAGTATTTACTTCTTCATAGGAGCGTTTGTCTTAACGAAAAATATTGAAGTATTTATACCATTTCTGAAAAATCATGATTTTTCAGAACTTCTTGATTTCCCTGGTATGGGGGATCGCGAACCCCCCATACAAAAATCCCTCCTGTATAAAAGTTATGGCTGCAATTCCTTGCAGGCGATCGCGATCGCTAGATAACCAGCCTTTATCGTAAAGATAGTTTGAAATTATTTTATGAAGTTTCTTAAAAATATGGCCCAAAGCCGCAATCTTCATTGCAAACTAGTAGACATAACCAACCTAGCTGGATAGCGTCCTAGTTAGGGGGATCCCTACACCGACCTATCCACGAGCAATTATTTCGGCAAATTGGCAATTTTATTGTAAGGAAGGAGAACACGCCTTGCTGAGTTCCCAATCTCAAAACACCCGCGAAGACATTCGAGATTACGTAGCTCATCTGCAGCTTCACATGACCCTACAAGCTCGCAATCTCGTACCGACGCTAACGCAAGCCGCAGATAGTCGAGAAGAACTTCTCCAGCAAACCCAGGCCAATTTCGAGAAGTTTGTCTCTCGGCAACGCCAGTAACCCCTCCCCAAAAATTTGTAACAACTGCTCCAAGTCAGAGTGGGGGAACAGCAACTTCCCCAGCTCTGACTTTTCTTTTGGCTAGCAGTTCGATGGGGAAACTGCTGGTGCCTTTTGATATACCGAGCGAACGAAATTGGATAGAATTTGCAAGCCGCTGGAGGAAGATTTTTCCGGGTGGAACTGCACCGCCATGACATTGTTTTGTGCGATCGCCGCGGTAACGGTTTGGCTGCCGTGGGTAACCGTCGCTGCCGTTACCTGAGAATCGCTTGGGTCTACATAGTAGGAATGCACGAAATACACCCAAGTGGCAGGAGGCAAAGTGTCCCACAAAACCAAGTGGGGTTGGGTAAAATCCAGTTGGTTCCATCCCATGTGGGGAATGGTTAAATCCGGCTCGCTGCGAAAGCGACGCACTTTTCCGCGAACGATACCCAAACCCGCTTCCTGACCTTCTTCACTGCCTTCAAACAGCAACTGCAATCCCAAACAAATCCCTAAGAAAGGTTTGCCACTAGCGATCGCTTCCTTGAGGGGATCGATGAGTCCACGCTCGCGTAAATGTTGCATAGCTGGATCGAAAGCACCCACTCCTGGCAGAACGACAGCATCAGCATTCAAAATCACCTCGGCTCGGTCGGTTATTTCCGGATTTCCTTGTGCTTTTTCCAACCCTTTGCGAACCGAGTGTAGGTTTCCCATATCGTAGTCTACAACTGCGATCGTGGACATAACTCACCTCTGGCGTACCGTCCCTTGATTATATCCCGAAGCCTACCAACCCTTGGCTGCAATTTTATCGCTTTGCCTGGGCTCTGGTAAGCTAAAATAGCTATGCTTCGGGTGCATCCAACTGGAAATCTACCAAGTAGCTTTTAAACTGAATGTTATAAAAATAGCGACTTATGAGTAGAGCCGAACTGCTGCGATCGCCAAATACCAATCTAATTCCTCTAACCGAAAAAATTCTGTCTTCCGGACAAATTACTTACCAGCAGCATTTCCAGCTGACCTATGCGATGCTGAGCAACGCACCTATAACCAGCGAAGAAAGTACACAAATCAATCGGGTTTTCGATCGCTTGCAAACCGGACAGCTCAAAATTGTAGAACAATAAATTTCTAGCTAAAGTAGAAATGGTTGCCATCCCCGCGGTTGCCGGTCTATCGACGATATTGGGCATTTTTTATGAAAATCTCGATTTTGATTCCCGATCTGTCCTGCAAGTATGGTAATTGTCTGAGTCGTGCCTATTTATTTGCCAAAATTCTCCAGCGGCGATATCCCGTAGAACTGGTGGGTTTATCCCTGAAACCGGAAATTTGGCCCCCCGTGGCGCAGGATCAAAACATGCCTTACAAACTCATCGACATCAGCGATGTATCTGCCGGTCAAATGGTCAAACTGGGGCGGAGATTTCGGCAGCTGGCAGAGGCCATTGACGGCGATATTCTCTACGCCAGCAAACCTTTGCTCACCACCTTGGGGGTGGGACTGTGGCTCAAAAGAACCAGCCAGCGCCCTGTTATAGCCGATTTAGACGACTGGCAAATGGGATTTCGGCGGCAGCGATACCAATCCCTTGCCTTACCCAAAAAGGTCAAAGAGTTAACCCAATCGGTGGGAGAATTTTATAAAACCAGTTCCTATGTTAACAACTACTTGGGGGAAAAACTTCTGGGATATGCCGATTTTGTCACCGTATCCAATCGATTTTTAGCCAAAAAATTCAACGGTACAATCGTTCGCCATGCTGTGGATACGGCGTTATTTTCCCCAGATAACTATTTCCCACCAGATACCCTGAAAGAAAAATTTGGTATTGCTGCAGATCGGAAAGTAGTGATTTTTTGCGGTACCCCCCAGTCGCATAAAGGCATCGAAGACCTCATCCAAGCCGTTGCATTGCTAGAAAAACGCCGCGATTTGGTACTTGCTTTGGTGGGTAATGGCGATAGTGGCTATGGGCAAAAGGTAACCAAGAAAGCTCAGAAAACCTTAGGCGATCGCTTTATTTCCTTTGGTCTGCAACCCTTCGATCTCGTCCCAGAATTTTTAGCCATGTCTGATATGGTGGTGGTACCGCAAAGGGATAACTTTTCCACCAAAGGGCAAGTTCCCATCAAAGTTTTGGAAGCCATGGCCATGGCCAAACCCGTTATCTCCACCGCTGTTTCCGACATTCCAGAAATCTTGCAAGACGTTGGCTGGGTAGTCCCCCCGGAAAATCCCCCGCAGCTAGCCGCCACCATTGAAGATTTGCTCGACCGTCCGGAAATGGGTCAAGAAAAAGCGGCCAAAGCCAGGGAAAAATGTATCGAACATTACAGCTGGGATGCCGTCGAGCAGGTTTTGGCGAACTTATTTCAAAAATACGAATCGTGAAACCATTTTCCCGTTCCCTCCCGAGCAAGATTTCCATTTGCGTAAGCGATCTATCCGTACGCGGTGCGGGTCGCTGGGGAGATGCCGTGCGTCCGTTTCTCCTCGGTCGAGCTTTGCAAAAGGCTGGCTTTGAAGTAGAAATCGTTGGTTTTGTGTTTGGGGAAGAAAATCCTACCCTCAGCAGCGATATTCCCCTGGTGACCTTTACCGGCGAGCAATATCCTGGCTTTTTACGCCCTGCTTCCCAATTGTGGTCGCGATTGGACGGTGATATTTTGTATGCTTACAAACTCAAGCCGACGAGTTTGGGAATTGCCCTGCTACGCAAGCAATTGACCAGACGTCCGGTGCTGTTGGATATAGACGATTGGGAATTGAGCTGGCATGGTGGAGATGCTTGGCAGTATCATCCCAGTTGGAAACAACTAGCACGGGATATTTTGAAACCCAATGGTGCTTTGCGCAATCCCCACCATCCCCTATATTTAAAATGGACGGAAAAATGGGTTTCTCAAGCGGATGCGGTCACCACCCACAATCAGTTTTTGCAAAAGCGTTTTGGTGGTATTTACCTCCCCCAAGGCAAAGACACGGTACATTTTGCCCCCGATGGCTATAATGCACCAGAGTGCCGCCGCCAGTTGGGATTGTCGGACTATCGGGTGTTGATGTTTCCTGGAGCACCCCGTCCTTACAAAGGAGTTGAAGATGTGTTACAAGCTTTGGATATCCTTGACGAACCAGATTTGCGGTTGGCCATTGTCGGGGGCAGTCCTTACGATGACTACGACCGCTATCTCATGACAAACTGGAGTCGTTGGATTGTGAAAATTGCACCGCAACCAGTGGCAAAAATGCCAGCCGTGGTGGCTGCCGCTCACGTGATTGTTGTTCCCCAACGGGATACCGAGGCGACGCGAGCGCAATTTCCTTTGAAGCTCACAGACGGCATGGCTATGGCCAAACCCATTTTGGCAACCCGGGTAGGGGACATTCCGCAAATTTTGGAAAATACTGGGTATTTGGTGGACCCCCACTCGCCACCGCAGCTGGCTCGGGGGATTCAAGAGATTTTCCAGAATTGGGAAGCAGCAAGCGATCGCGGCCGGCAAGCCAGAGAGCGTTGCGTACGTTCCTATAGCTTGGAGGCGATGGCTGACATTCTCAGTGAGGTCGTCACGCAAGTAGCCGCAAAAGGCAACCATGGCAAAGGCTGATAGTATACTAGCATGGGCAATCAATGGCTAGTACAAAAAGCTCGTTCTAACTACATACCGTTCAAAATTTGGGGTTTATGTCATCCAATCGATTGCTTTTACAATTTGCACAGCGCTATCCAATATTACTTATTTTAACGGTTGTATTGGGATTGTCTAGTGCAATCTTCAACGGGGTCAGCACCTTCTTAGTCATTCCCTTGATTATGGCTTTTCTCGGTCAGGATATGAACATCGAAGGAGCACCCCCGATTTTACGAGTTTTTACCTCTTTATTTGATGGGTTTCCTGAGGAATGGCGCATTCCGTTGATGACCTTTGCAGTGATTGGGGCCATTTTTGGCAAGAACGCTACTCAATATGCTAGCGCTTACAGTTCGGCATTGCTAACACGATTTCTGGTCCAAGATATTCGCCGGAAGTCTTTGAGAATTTTGATGGATGTGGATCTGGACTTTTTCGTCAAAATGCGTGTTGGCGATTTGGTCAACCGGTTGGGCGTTCAAGTTCAAAGAACGGGCAGTTCTATCAATACAGCCGCTACGTTTACAAAGAATATATTTACAATTTTTGTATTTATTATCGCTTTGCTCGCCATTTCTTGGCAGCTGACCTTAATTGCCACAATTCTTCTACCCCTGGTTTGGCTGATCAACCAATATTTTGTCAAACGAGCCAAATATTTTGGTAAAATCCTTTCTGATATGTCCCGGGATTCTTCTGCTGCTTTGCATGAGATGATTAATGGAATTCGCTTAGTCAAGTCCCGGGCAAACGAAGATAAGGAATATAAAAAAGTTGATTACTTAATGACAGAACGGCAAACGGCTCAGTTTAAATCCCAGGTGAATTCGGCCATTATTGGTCCCATGAACGAGTTTTCTGGTGTTTTGATGATTCTCGTTATTGTTTTGTTGGGAGAGTTTTTCCTGAGCACCCAAGTGGAAGCGATTTCTGCCGTTCTGTTGAACTTTTTGGTCTTTTTGTTTCGGATGCTACCGTTTATCGGTCAGTTAAATAGCAATCGCAGTCAGTTTGCCAATTTATCGGCTAGCGTGGATTTGATCGCGGATTTGTTGAACCGGGATAACAAACAGTTTATGTCGAACGGTTATTTGCCGGTGCAGAAGTTGCAGGAAGGGATTCGTTTTGAGGGGGTTGGCTTTCACTATCCCGGCTACGAACGCATGGTATTGCAGGATATCAATCTTTTCTTGCCTCGGGGAACGACTCTGGCGTTGGTTGGTGGTTCGGGGGCTGGTAAGTCAACCATTGCCGATTTGGTGCCTAGGTTCTATGACGTGACGGAAGGACGGATTTTAATTGACGGGCGCGATATTCGCGAATACGATTTGCGATCGCTACGGCGGTCGATGGGCATTGTTAGTCAAGATACGTTCTTGTTTAACGATTCTGTTAGAAACAATATTGCCTACGCTGCCCCAGATGCCACGGATGACGATATTATTCAAGCTGCCAAACGTGCCAATGCCTACGAGTTTATTCTCGATCTGCCCCAGGGATTTGAAACCCCCCTCGGCGATCGCGGGGTTTTGCTTTCGGGGGGTCAGCGCCAGCGCATTGCCATTGCCCGTGCGATTTTGCAAGACCCGGAAATTTTAGTTCTCGACGAAGCCACTTCCGCGTTGGATACCGTTTCCGAACGCTTGGTGCAATCCGCATTGGAAGATTTGAGCAAAGAACGCACCACCTTGGTCATTGCTCACCGCCTCTCCACCATTCAAAATGCCGACCAAATTGCGGTCTTGGAGCGGGGGAAAGTGGTAGAACTCGGCAGCCACCGGGAACTGTTGGCAAAAGACGGTCACTACGCGCACTTGTATGCCATGCAGTTTAGCAGCACGACGCAACACCTGGTCCAAAATGCGCGCAATCAATCGATTATCCAGTTTTCCTACGAAGTGCGATCGCGCTTAAATCCCACCATTGGCTTTCTCAATCTATTGGTGGATGACGTGGTGGATACCTCCGAAGAGCGCCACGAACTCATTGAAAGTGCCTACGAAGCTTCTGTCAGGTTGCTCCATACCTTAGAAACCATGGAAAACGATGCCCGCCAAGCCAGCAGTAGTAGCGAAGTCACCGAAATCAACGCCGATGGTGCCAGCAGCCATCCTTCCCCAACCTCAGAAAATTCGTCGGCGTCGTAGGTGCATGGCTATTCTTGACACTCTCACCAAGAGAATTCGTGAGATTCTCGTTTCATTGAGTGTGCCTGTGAAGAGATTCGCTATGAACTAGTCCATCCCCGGTAACAGGGACCCTCGACAAGCCTTTTTCCCCCTCTCCGGAGGTACTTGCGACACCTCGATTTGGTTGCACAAATGGTGAGCCCACTTCAAGAAAAAGTTTTTTCGAGATTTGGTTATATGTTCTTATAATTTGGCAATGCGATGTTGAATCAAGTGCCAACGCCTGGAACCCTTTTTCTACGGGTTGAGCTTTGGTTGCAGCCATTTCAGCTTGCCAGAAGCCTTCACGAACAATCGTGGGTTGTCAATCAATCCACCCTCGCTGGTAGCCAAATGGCTTTCCAACCCCACATCCAATCCGATGGCATGACCGCTGCTTCGGCGTAGCTCAGCACCAGTTATAGATGGTTGGGGAACCTCTACATCAGCTGGCACCGGATAAAATAATATAGTACCCGCTCGCTCTTTTTAGAATTTGTACCTGTTTAACCACAAAGCCCTCGGGAAGCTAGGGCTGTTTCATGCTCGAGGCCAAAATTCTTAAGAAGGTTCTGAAACTTCCTTCAAGTCTGTCGTTCACCATTTTTTCTTCCCGAAAAAATTTCCGAGGAAGGAAAAAAAGAAGCAAATAAGATCGTGCTAGAAGCACGGGGCTTGAAACCTGCCATTATCGGTCAAATGGGGGATATTCCAGACAACATTTCCCAAGTTTGCCTTGGCGAAAGTCGTTGAGCAGAGCTACCGCTGCTCGTTCCCCATCCCCCTGGTGGCGATGTTCGGCGAATTGATACAAAAACATTTCCCCGCTGACGGGTTCCGGATCTATGTGATAGCGATCGCGCAAAGCTGCCATGGATGCGTCTTTTTCCTCGTTGGGGAAATTTTTCAGCAGCTCTACCAATTCCGCCGCCACCCGTTGGTTATCGTAGGCTGCCGTGCCAATATCGTCGCAAATCGCCAGTTTCAAAGCTTGCTCTTGGTCGGCTAGCTGGGCGGGAATCACCCCAGGGGCATCCAAAAGTTCCAATTTATCAGATAGGCGTACCCATTGTAACTGGCGGGTCACACCGGGGCGTCTGGCACTGGCTACCGCCCGCCGCCGCAACAAACGATTGATTAAAGCGGATTTGCCCACATTGGGAAAGCCCACCACCACCGCTCTGACGGCGCGAGGGCGCATACCCCGCCGGGTGCGTTTCTTGTTAACCTCCTGGCCACAGGCTTGGGCAGCTTTGGCAACCCCTGCTACCCCTTTTCCCTGTTGGGCATTGGTAAAGTAAGGTTTTTCTCCTTGACTGGCAAACCATTTTTGCCAGCGATCGCGTTGGGGTGGGGAAATGGCATCCACGCGATTGACCACCAAAATCCGGGCTTTATCGCCGCTCCACTGGGGCACGTCGCGGTGGTGGGTGGCTAGGGGAATGCGCGCATCCCGTACTTCCAAAACCACATCCACCAATTTCAACTGTTCGCGCAGGGCTTTTTCCGCCTTGGCAATGTGACCGGGATACCATTGAATTTTGGGTGTCATGGATATACCTCACCGAAAGGTTTTGCTGCTAGAAACGCACCTTTTGCCAGGATTTCCTGGGCATGGCGATTTTTAGGGAATCACCAATACCGGGCAAGGGGAAAAACTAATTACCCGGGTGCTAACACTTTCGGAAGTTTCCGGTTCGACAATGCCACCGCCGCGACTGCCCATGACAATTAAGTCGGCTTCGATTTCATCGGCGACATCGCAAATGACAAAAGCCGGTTTGCCCTCCCGTTCGATGATTTTGGCTTCAATGCCGACTTGGGAAAACATATCTTTGGCATTTTGGAGCAGTTCGTTGACTTCTTTTTCAGAAGTCATGCTGCTGTCGCCACTGGCGGGGGGTTCTTCGTTGGAAGTGGTTTCTACCACCGAGAGGATGTGTAGTTCGCTGTTAAAGGTGTTCACCAACTGGGTTACCATGTTGGCTGCTTCGCGAGCTTCTCGACTTTGGTCTATGGGAAATAAGATGTTTTTAAACATAAAGCCTCTAGCAGCTTCCAACTTCGTCCTAAATTCAATCCTATACTAGTTGCTTCGGGATCGAGCACGGGGAGCAAAAACTGTACGTTTCGGCGATTGCTGGGGGGAAACTACGGTGGGAGCGCTGTCCTTTTCGCTATCTTCTACAATGGTGCATAGAACGCTTTGCCCAACCGTTGGTTGGCAGTCCCTATTTGCCACTTGATTATGCGCGATCGCCGTTTTGCTCCTATTTTTATCCTAATACTATTAGGTTTGGGAATCGTATTTTTCCTACAAAATGCTACGCCCACAATTTCTTTGGTCTTTGTGGGCGCGAACTTGCCAGCGTTGCCCCTGGCAGCTTGGTTGTTGTTGGGCGCGATCGCGGGATTTGTTACTTCTCTAGCATTGGGTGGGTTGTGGCGGTCTGGGCGTCGGGTTTCTCCTGCCTCAGAAAAATCTCCAGAACCTACATCTACACCCAAGCAACGCCCTCGCAAAAAGACTGCCAAACGAAAAGCTGCCGCCTCTAGCAAACGCGACCGACAACCAGCCACACAACGATCTATGGAAAACCAACCAAAAGAATTCGACGAACTCGACGAACCCGCTCCCTGGGATGATTGGGAAGAACCCCAAGATACCCCCATTAACGTGGAAGCCACCGCCACCGACCGGGGCAAACCGCGAAATCAGCAACTACAAACCACAGGTAGCAACCCCACTGACGAGTCATCTGTGGCAGGCGAGGAAGACAAGGAACTTGCCAGCGAAACAACAGAATGGCTGGGGGAAGAATTCTTTGAAGACTGGAAGCAGGAAATCAAACCAGAAAACGAACCGGCAGACACCGGCGATCCAGGAAAAACCAGCGAAGTTGCCCCTGGCAAAACCTACGAACGCTACCGCCAACCCGTGCAACAATACCGGTCGGGTTCGGTGTATTCCTATACTTACACCGATCCGGAAACCACCTCTATCCCAGAAACCGAAGACCACCAAACCGACAGCGAACCGGAAACCACTTCTGTTCCAGAAACCGCAACAGACCAAGTGCCTGTAGAATCGCCATCGGAATCGCCACCGGCAGCAGAAGCAGAAGTTGCTGCCAGTTCGGAAGATTCTCGCGATCGTGCTACCAGAGAATCTACTCCACAAGAACCCCCCACCGAAGCCGTTTCCTGGGAAGAAAGTTTGGCAGAACTGGAAATAGAAAATCGGGAAACAGAAACAACCGCATCCCGTCGGTTGGAAGAATCCCCAACCGATGATTTGCCCGAAGACGAAACCGAAGGTTGGCAAACAGGGTTTCCCGGTTCTTCTCCCTCTGCGGAACCTTCCCAAGAGCCACCCCCATCCAAACCAGCAGGGTTGGCAAAGCGTTTCGTGCAAAAAATTGTTTCCCCAAACCAGTCAAATCCCCCAAAAAATCAAAAACCCCAAGATACTCGAGATATCCAGCAAGACAATTGGGAAGATGATTGGGAAACCCCTTCTAAAAAATCCGATCGAGAGGATGATTGGTAAGCGATCGAACGGACAACTGACGAGTTCATGCACACAAACTATGAAAACCTATTCCATCGATTTGCGCCCAAAAATTATCCATACCTACGAACGAGAAAACACCTCGATTCAGCAAGTTGCGGCGCGCTTTGATGTTAGCAAAGCCTTCGTATAAAAGTTGCTCAAACAGAAAAGCAACCAAGGGCGAATTGCCCCTAAAGAACAAGCTGAGCTGGTCAAAGGGGAGCTGGATGATTTTGGTTCCCAACTGGCTGCTGTGGTCCAAAAATTTCTCCATGCTACCTGGGCGCAATACGGCCAATATTGGGGAAAAATTTACAATCATTGGATTCGTACCAGCACCATGGATTGGGCTTTGCAAAAAGACAGACAATTTGGTGGCTAAAGATAGAGAGCGTCGCCACGAATTACCAAGCAGTTTTTGAATTGATTCTTATATAAAATCCGATGTACATAAAACCACAAAAATACTTGTTCTGAGCCTGCCGAAGCAAGGGGGAGCGCCCCGAGCCTACCCCGACAAAAAGGACCCCCAATGGGGGGTTGCCCCGACAAAAAAAATTGTGGTTTTTCCATGTTGGATTTGGTATTAGTATTTTGAAATCACAACCATTGCCTTTCTGGAAACTTGTCAATTCCCATTTAGGGGCGCTTTGCAAAACGCCCCTACAGGAATTTTGTTGGTTTTAACTAATCCAAATCGCTTTCAATGACCGCCATGACCGCACGTTTGGAATTGTCGCGAAACTCTTTGATATTCACCCGACTTAAAAACCATACTGCTAAGAGCATCCCTGCCGCCTGCAAACCAAACACAACAGCATAGGCTGGCAGCAACTCCGGTTCGGGAATCTGCGTAACATCCGTCACGCCGCGTACTTGTACCAAAATCCATTTGCCAAAATCCAAAACCGCACCGCCAAAAACCGTTGCCAAAGCACGGGCGATCGCTTGTGCCAATCCCCAAGCACCGATAAACGTACCGGCAGTTTCCGCTACCGTCAAATCCAGCATGAGGCTTAACGCTCCAGTTGTCGTCATCCCCAACGCCAAACCAAACAGCAACAAAGCATATTGGAGAAACTGAGGATTGTGGGTCAAGCCAGCCAAAATAATGATCGCAAACGTACCGGCAGAAAGCAAACAACCCAACCGGGTCGTTTTATGTTTGCCCAAACGCGGGGTAATCAAAAATCCCGTACCACTCAAGCCAATGAGGGTTCCGGTGCCCCAAAAAGCATTTAATTTCGTCGTTTCCGAAATAGGCATGCCAAACACTTCACCGCCGTAGGGTTCCAACACCGCTTCCTGCATGAACAAACTCACGGTCATGACCAACAGAAACGTAAAAAAGAAACCTGTCTGGCGGCTGGCGGTCAGCACCTTCAACGCTTTGCCCAAAGTAACGCTATCTTCGCGATCGCGAACGCTGGAACGGTTGGCATAGCGGGAATATTTCGATTCTATCCCCACCGTCGAAACAATTGCGATCGCAAACACAATCGCCGGCACAAACACAAACAAACTGGTAATCGAATCTTGCATTTGGGCAACCGGCGTATCCAGGGTCAGCGGTTCCAACAAAATACTGCTAATCACCGCCCCCACAATAATCCCCACCATCAGCATCGACCAAACAATGCCAATGAGCTGGGAACGGTTCTCTTCATCGGAAATATCCACCAGCAAGGCAGCAAAAGGCGTCGAACTCGCACTGAGTGCCAAACCGTAAACGGTAAACACCAAAGCCAAAACCCCTGCCCAAGCGTAGGTGGTATTGGTGAGTTCTCCAGCACTCGCCATGCTATTACCCAACTGCCAAACCACTTGCACCGCCAAAAAAGAAACACTGGTAAACAACGCTGCACCGATCCAGACATAGCCAGTACGATGGGTGCCCAAAATCGGCTTGGCATCCGACATTTGGCCGAACCAAACCCTCGCTGGTGCCACCACTTGGTGCATGGCGAGTGCTCCTGAGGCAATCAAAGCCGGCACTTTCAACTCATCAATCATCACCCGGTTTAATACACCCAGGGTTAACAGAGACATGATGCCCAATCCCATCTGAAACAAACCCAGACGGAACATGGTAAACAAATTGATATTGGGAACAACAGGGGCATCCGTCGGAGATTCCTTTGCTGGTTCCATGTTTCGATCGATTTCTGTACTCATACTCGGTAGGGGAGACATTGGAGACATTCTAAAAGATGGAGCCATCTTTCCTACCTATACAAGGTACATGTCAATGGGGGCTGGTGGGGAGACGGGAATGGGAAAATAGATGTTATACCATTTTCTTAATAATATGCAAGAGATAATAGAGGCATTTTTGTAGGGGCGCAACGCGTGAGCGCCCCTACCAGGGCAATTGAGCAATTCCAGACAATCGTTGTTTTTCAGAAATGGGATTAGCGAGGCGATTCGGGCAAAAAAGCAAAAAAAACCCTGGCTGGGTGCCAGGGATAACTCACTCATCAGGGTGCATCTACCATTCTCTTCTTCCGTTGTTGCCAGAAACGATCGGGAAAGTTTGGTAAAAATTTTCGTAGAAATTCAGATCGCAAGGAACCACGGCAAACTAAGGCTACGTTCCCAACTGCTGTAACTCGTACAAACTGGCATACACCCCTTTTTGGCGTATCAGTTCTTCGTGGGTGCCGGCTTCCACCAGTTCCCCTTGCTTGAAAACGAAAATGCGATCGGCTTTACGGATGGTAGACAGCCGGTGGGCGATAATAATAGCCGTGCGGTTTTCCAGCAATTGATCCAAAGCTGACTGAACCAACGCTTCGGTGGCGACATCCAAACTAGCGGTTGCTTCATCCAATACCAGAATTTGAGGATCGCGAACGGCAACCCGGGCAAAGGCTAGCAGTTGCTTTTGACCGCCGGATAAATTGGTGCCGCGCTGTCGGAGTTTGGTATCGTACCCTTGGGGTAATTTTTCGATCGAGCGATCGACTTTGGTTTTTTGGGCGGCTTCTCGGATTTGCTCGCAGGAATAGTTTTCGCCGAGGGCAATATTGCTTTTGATGTCTCCAGAAAAAACAAATCCATCTTGAAGAATGACCCCGACGTGGCGTCGCAGTTCGGCTTGGGGTAGGTTGCGCACGTCAATACCATCGACCAAAACCCGACCTTCGGTGGTTTCGTAAAGGCGGCATAGCAGGCGAATAACCGAACTTTTGCCGGCACCGGTAGGACCAACAATGGCCACTTTTTCCCCGGGTTCGATGGTAAAGTTTAAGTTTTTGAGTACGTATTCGTTGGGTTTGTAGCCAAAGGAAACGTTTTCAAAGCGAATTTCGCCGCGACGGGTGCTGTGAACTTCTAGCTGCTGGCGGTTTTCTTCAGGATCGCGAATTTCGATGGGTTGGTTGAGAATGTCGCTAATGCGTTCGATGGCGGTAAATCCCGCTTGGATGGCGGTGAATTTTTCTGCGAATTGACGTAAAGGGTTGAACAGACGTTGGGCAAATAGAATAAAGGTGGAGAGGGTACCAAAGGTGAGGGCGTCTTCTAAAACTAGGCTGCCACCAGCCCACAACACGGCTGCGATCGCGACTAAGGAAATCCATTCTAAAATGGCGGATACGGAAGCATCGTGGAAAATGGTCCGATCGACTTGTTCGATGTAGCGTTGGTTGTTTTCCCGAAACATTTCGCTGTTGTACCGTTGCCGCCCAAACAGCTGTACGATGTTAATGCCGGTAATATTTTCCTGGAGCATGGCGTTGAGGCTGGATAGTTCTTCGCGCACCCGATAGTTGGCTTTGCGGTATTGGTTTTGGAAATACATGACTACGCCGGCTACGGGAAAAAGCATCAATACCAGCATGCTGGCAAGCTGCCACTGCACGGCGAACATGGCAACGGCAAGGATGACAATGGAAAACAAATCGGTAATGACGCCAATGGCACCGGTGGAAAATACTTCCCCCAAGGCGTTAACGTCGCTGGTGAGTCGGGTAATCAGTTTGCCTACAGGGGTGCGATCGAAAAAGCTAGAAGCCAGGGAGGTGACATGGCGAAATAAGTCGTTGCGAATATCGGTGGTAATCTGCTGCCCGACTTTTTGCACCAAAAATCCTTGGGAAGCTTCCAAGACCATGCGCAAAACGACGGTTAGCAAAAGCAGAATCGACAGTAGGTTTAAACCTTCGGGAATGGTTTTGCCTTCTAGTAAGAAAAATGTTTCTTCGCCGCGAATGAGGGAAACCGCTTGCCCCACCAAAATGGGTTGGACGGCACCGGCAAAGGATAAAGGAAATAGTAATAAAATGGAAGATAGCAATAGTTTTTTATGGCGGCGGGCATAGGGCACCAACCGCAAAAATAAGCGCCAGTCGTTTTCGCGCTGGGAAGGTCGATTTTGTAAGGTGGCATCGGAAATAGTCATAATTTTATTGTACGTTTCCCGTTCAATGCTCGCTATTGGTATCTGATGGCGTTTTTTTAGAGCGTGGTGGTATTGACTTTTCTTGATGGATGGCAAACAACGCTGAAAACCTATGCGTATTTTGTTGGTGGATGACGAAGTGGAACTAACCGATCCGTTGTATCGCGTGCTGACGAAGGAAGGCTATGATGTGGATGTTGCCTACGATGGCACCACGGGGGTGGAAATGGCAGCACAGGGTAGCTACGATTTGTTTATTTTGGATTGGTTGATGCCGGGCAAGTCGGGGTTGCAGCTTTGTCAGGAGTTGCGCGAGCGAGGGGATACCACGCCGGTTTTGTTTCTGACGGCGAAGGATACTTTAGATGACCGGGTGGCTGGTTTGGATGCGGGGGCAGATGATTATATTGTCAAGCCTTTTGAACTGCGGGAGTTGCTGGCGCGGGTGCGTGCTAGTTTGCGACGCAGCGAACCTTCCCAGCGAGATGTGAAAAACGATCGTCTCCAGGTGGCGGATTTGCGCTTGGATCGGGAAAACCAATTGGCTTATCGCGGCGATCGCAAAATCGAACTTTCGGAAAAGGAAACCCGCTTGTTAGAGTTGTTTCTTTCCCATCCCGGACAGCTGCTTACCCATACACAAATCTACCAACATCTATGGTCGGACAGCGATCGCCCTAGTAGCAATGTACTGGCGGCTTTGGTGCGTTTGCTCCGCCGCAAAATTGCTAAAAAAGGAGAACCCCAACTGATTCAGTCGGTATACGGGAAAGGATATCGGCTGCAAGATAGTCAAGAAAGCTGATTTATATAGGGTGGGCTCTGCCCACCCTACTTGTTTAGTGATGGTGGTGGTGATGGGTACCGGGCTGGGCTAAGCTGGGATTGATGTTAACGCTGTCTTCGCTTAGTAGAGCTTCGATTTGCGTGTCTGCCCAGTCGGATGCCATGCGCAAAAATTCCGGGCGATCGTTGACACAAGGCATTTGAATGTAAGTAATGTCCGAGTGTTGGTGCTGGAGTTCGTGGATAATGTGGTCCACGTCTAAGAGGGTTTCGTGGTTTTCGGTGGCAAACCCGATGGGCATGAACACCAATGCTTTTGCGCCCAGCTGAATTAAGTTATCGCCGGCGGTTTTGACGTCCGGTTGCGTCCATTCGATGAGGGGGGTATCGTGGTTGAGCCAACCTACAGAAATCAGCGGATAACGGTTGATGAGGCGTTCCCGCACTTGTTCGTAGAGGGCTTCGCTTTCGGTAACCCCAGAGGTAAATCCTTTGGCTTTCATGGGGCAGCCGTGGTTCATGAGGATGATGCCAATTTGCGATCGCAGGTATTTATCTGACAGTTCGCTGGCTACTTTCTCCTCCACCATCCGCGCCATTAAATCTAGATAATCGGGTTGGTTGTAAAAGGAAGGAATGTAGCGGATATTTTTTACCCAGTGTTCGGTGGTGTCTTTTTGGGCTTCCAACGCTTTGTTGACCTGTTCTACGGCAATGCCGCTGGTAAAGATAGAATCGACCACCAACAGGGGATAAATCAGCAGTTTATCAAAACCTTCCCCACGGATTTGTTCGAGAACTTGGTGGGGTAAAAAGGGTTTGCAAAAGTTGTATGCTTTAAATACTTGAACGCGCGAGCCCCAACGTTGCTGCAGCTGTTGTTCAATGCCCGCCCGTTGTTTTTCAAAAATCGAATTGTGGGGGGAAATAAAACTATCGTGTTGGTGGTTCCATTCGTGGAAGTCAAATAAGGCCAGTAATTTAGCCAGCAGCGGATACACCCACGTGGGAACCGGAGCAAACTTCGCCGTCAGCAGGTTTAAGGCCTGTTCGTTATAATTGGCAAATTCGTCGTAGCTTTCCACTTCCCCATATCCCATCAATAAGACGGCTACTCGATTGTTCTCCGAGTCTTGCTGGGTTTGATTTTGAATTGTTTCTTCGGTGGCAACCACAGTTTTTCTCCTAAATCTCCGAAATACAGACGATGTGCAAAATGGATCTGACGACCCCATACGGTCAATGCCCGCTGGCGAGCTGGTTAACCCAATGTTTTTTCAGGAACTATAGATTTCTTCATAGTTTAACATCCCCTCTAGGGGGATGTCGGCTGTAGAATTTTTTTTTGTGGATTTTATGGACCTACAACATCGGGCATCGGTACAATTGGTGATTTGTGGTGGTGTTCACGACCCCAGGCTCACCGATAGCTTTTGGCGGCAAGTAGAACGACAAGCGGCCACACTCGGAATTTCCCTGGGTTTACCGTTGGTGCTTCCCGTTTCTCAATATCCTCCCTATTCCCCTACCCATGTTTGGTCGTTTTTGCAAACATCGGTATCTACTGGCGATGTTCCCTTAGGCTTGATTGGGTTCAGTGCTGGGGTTGTCGGGGCGATCGCAGCTGCCAACAGCTGGCAAGCGAGGGGGGGAACCGTAAAAACCTTCATAGCCTTCGACGGCTGGGGGGTTCCTTTATACGGGAAGTTTCCCATTTATCGCTGCAGCCACGATACCTTTACCCATATCAGTTCTAACCTACTGGGAAGGGGATTGGGAAGCTTTTACGCCGAGCCTGCTGTCGATCATTTGGATTTGTGGCAGTATCCCGCCCAAACTTGGGGATGGTGGGTAGCACCTTACCAAGCCAGTCGCAGAACCACCGCCTCTGAGTTTGTGGTTTCTATCCTGCAAAAAGAAATTCTATGCGATCGCGTTTCTCTCTAGAGAAAAGATGGATACCACACAATGGCATTTCCTCGTACTGCCCACCCGTACCATCGTCAGACCAGTGGGAAAGTGCGATCGCCTAGTCCAGGAACAACGAACCATTTCCCCCATCTGACCAACCAACCGCCATGGATGGGAAAAATAAAAAGACCTTCCCCATTTTGGCTGCAAAAAAGGTAAGATTTTGTATGTTTCGCCAATCTAGTATAGGAAAATGCTTCCACCTATAAAAGGTATTAAATTTTAAGAAACCATTACCGAACCGTTTCGAGAGGTACAATTGGCGTACCTTCAAAAATAACCGCTCGCCAATGGTTTCGCTTGGGTCCTTATACAGCCTTTTGCTACAGTAGCCCAACGAAATCTTGTTAGCGAACAGCAGCAAGCCTTTCAGAATGCTAAAAATTTCCTATACGTGAGACACAAGCAATTTACTCTAAAGTCATGATGAACATGTAGGCGTTGTTGTTTGAAAAGAGAGGAGAACCCATCGTGCTTTCAGAAAGAAGACCCCAACTCAAAACCCCCATTACCGACCTACCAGCGGTGCAACCCATGCGCAAAACCGGTGGGTATGCATTGCTCGATAGCTTGCGCCGCCACGGCGTGACCACCATTTTCGGCTATCCCGGCGGTGCTATTTTGCCAGTGTACGATGCCCTGCACGAATTTGAAGCCAACGGCAGTTTGCGCCACATTCTCGTACGTCACGAACAAGGTGCTGCCCACGCTGCTGATGGTTACGCGCGTGCCACAGGCAAACCGGGCGTTTGCTTCGGTACTTCCGGACCTGGGGCCACCAACTTAGTTACCGGTATTGCCACAGCCCACATGGACTCCATTCCCATGGTAGCCATCACCGGTCAGGTTCCCCGGGCTGCCATTGGCACCGATGCGTTCCAAGAAACCGATATTTTCGGCATTACCCTACCTTTGGTGAAGCATTCCTACGTCATTCGCGACCCCAAAGATATTCCCCGTATTGTGGCAGAAGCGTTTCACATCGCCACCACGGGTCGCCCAGGACCAGTTTTAATTGACTTCCCCAAAGATGTGGGCTTGGAAGAATTTGACTACGTACCGGTGGAACCGGGAACGGTGAATTTGCCCGGATTTCGCCCCACAGTTAAAGGCAATCCCCGACAAATTTTACAGGCATTGCAGCTGATGGCATCGGCAGAACAGCCCTTACTCTACGTGGGCGGTGGTGCCATTACCTCCAATGCCCATTGGGAATTGAAGCAGCTAGCGGAATATTTCAACATTCCCGTTACCACCACATTGATGGGCAAAGGGGCTTTTGACGAACACCATCCCCTGGCGCTGGGCATGTTGGGCATGCACGGTACGGCCTATGCCAATTTTGCCGTGAGCAACTGCGATTTGTTGATTGCGGTAGGTGCCCGTTTTGACGATCGCGTTACTGGTAAATTGGACCGTTTCGCCTGCCATGCCAAGGTGATTCACATTGACATCGACCCGGCGGAAGTGGGCAAAAACCGCGCCCCCGACGTGCCAATTGTGGGGGATGTGCGCCACGTGTTGGCGGATATGGTGGCTCGCTGCCAGGATAGTTTCTTTACTAGCAACGAAGATGTGGCCCGTCAGGCACAACGTACCCAACCTTGGTTGGAACGCATCAACCGCTGGAAGCAGCAGTATCCGTTGCAAGTGCCCCATCCCGAAGATACCCTTTCTCCCCAAGAAGCGATCGTGGAGTTGGGTCGGCAAGCCCCCAATGCCTGCTACACCACCGATGTGGGGCAGCATCAAATGTGGGCGGCGCAATTTCTAAAAAATGGTCCCAGAAAGTGGATTTCCAGCGCTGGTTTGGGCACCATGGGCTATGGTGTCCCCGCCGCGATGGGCGCGCAAGTGGCTCTCGAAGCAGACCAAGAAGCGGTTATCTGTATCAGCGGCGATGCCAGCTTTTTGATGAACATGCAAGAGTTGGGCACCCTGTCTCAATATAAGATTGGGGTGAAAACAGTGATTATTAATAACGGCTGGCAGGGCATGGTACGCCAGTGGCAGCAAACGTTCTATCAAGAGAAGTACATGGCTTCCAATATGGAAGTGGGTATGCCGGATATCGAACTGCTGTGCCAGGCACACGGATTTTCTGGCAAAACCGTTTATCGGCGGGAAGAGCTGGCCGATGCGATCGCGCAAATGCTGGCTCACGACGGTCCTTACGTGCTCGATGTGCGGGTGACCAAGGATGAAAACTGCTATCCTATGGTGGCACCTGGCAAGAGCAACGCCCAGATGTTAGGCTTGCCCGAAATCCCCCAAGAGAACAACGCATCCGCACCGGTGGTTTGCCCCAACTGCAGCCACGAAAACGAACCGCAAAACAAATTCTGTCCCGAATGCGGTAGCAAACTGTAACCAGCCCGGCGTGCGATCGGGTCTTGGGCATTGCTGGTGGGAGTCGTGAGGCTGCTTGGATGCGACCTCTGACTCCTATTTTATTCGTTGCTGGAGATTGCCCTAGGAAGGATCCGTTCGGGCAAACAGCCTTCTGGTAAAGTCGCGAACTACTCGCGAACAGGTTACACTGAAAAAAAGCAGGCGAATGCTTCGCACGTCAACACCCCTGGGGGAAGTTGGGTACCATCGCAGGCAGAATCAAATCTAGAACTCATGAACAGTTTCCAAGCTAGGCTGAACCAGAGATCGAAGCAGACCTCTAAAACGACCCAAATGACCAAAAAAAGCTGGAATTTGCGGGGATTTCTCGCCAGTTTGCTCTTAGCACCGGGCATGTTCTTAGCGACGCCAGCGTTTGCCCAATCGGAAGGCGAATCGTTGAGTTATGGGGAGTTGTTGGAGAAAATCCGCAACGAGAAAGTTACCCAAATGGAGCTGGATCCATCCCGTCAAGTGGCGCAGGTCCAGCTAGAAGGCAATCCCGACCGCACCTACGAAGTCCAGCTGTTCGAGCAAAACCCGGAACTCATGGAGGCAATTCGCGCCCACGAGCTGCAGGTAAATGTGAACCCTTCTCCCAATCGCGATATGACCGTGGCGATTTTATCGCGATTGCTGCTGGTGGTGTTGCTGGTGGGAGGGTTGATTCTCATCGTTCGCCGTTCCACCCAAGCGGGCAACCAAGCGTTTAGTTTTGGTAAATCCCGGGCTAAGTTTCACATGGAAGCCAAAACTGGGGTGAGCTTTGAAGATGTGGCCGGTATTGAGGAAGCCAAAGCCGAACTACAGGAGGTGGTTACGTTTCTCAAACAGCCGGAACGCTTCACGGCGGTAGGCGCTAAGATTCCCAAAGGCGTTTTGTTGGTGGGTGCCCCGGGAACGGGGAAAACATTACTTGCCAAAGCGATCGCAGGGGAGGCCAACGTACCATTCTTTAGCATTTCCGGGTCGGAATTTGTGGAAATGTTTGTGGGCGTCGGTGCTTCCCGAGTCCGCGATTTGTTTAAAAAAGCCAAAGAAAATTCCCCCTGTTTGGTGTTTGTGGATGAAATCGACGCTGTGGGCAGGCAGCGGGGCGCTGGCATTGGCGGTGGCAACGACGAGCGCGAGCAAACCCTCAATCAGTTGCTGACGGAAATGGATGGGTTTGAACCCAATGCGGGGGTAATTGTGATTGCTGCCACCAACCGCCCTGACGTTTTGGATATGGCCCTTTTGCGCCCGGGTCGCTTTGACCGGCAAATTGGCGTAGACTTGCCCACATACAAGGGTCGTTTGGGGATTTTACAGGTGCACGCTCGCAACAAAAAACTGGCACCAGAGGTCTCCTTGGAAACCATTGCCCGCCGCACTCCTGGCTTTTCCGGTGCTGACTTAGCCAACCTGATGAACGAGGCAGCGATTTTGGGAGCTAGGCGGCGCAAAGATGCCATTACCATGGCCGAGATCGAAGATGCCATCGATCGGATTATTGTGGGGTTGAGCGGTGCTCCCTTGCTGGATAGCAAGAAAAAACGTATTATTGCTTATCACGAAGTGGGTCACGCCTTGCTCATGACCCTGTTGGAGAACGCCGATCCCTTAAATAAGGTGACAATTATCCCCCGTTCTGGGGGCGTTGGCGGTTTCTCCCAGCCCCTCCTTAACGAGGAAATGGTGGATAGCGGTTTGTATACCCGCGCATGGCTAATGGACCGCATTACTATTACTCTGGGAGGTCGTGCTGCCGAACAGGTAGTTTTCGGCGATGCAGAAATTACCAACGGTGCCGGCAACGATTTGCGAGTGGTGAGTCAAGTAGCTCGGGCAATGATTACTCGCTACGGCATGTCAGATTTAGGACTAGCCTCTTTAGAAAGCGATGACAATCAAGTCTTTTTGGGTCGCGATCTAGTTTCTCGTTCAGAGTATTCTCAGAAAATTTCTAAGAGAATAGACAACAGAGTACGCTCCATAGCCGTGACTTGCTACGAAAAAGCGTGTAGAATCCTTCGAGAGAATCGCTCACTTATGGATTGCTTGGTGGATATCCTAGTTGAGGTAGAAACCATGAGTGGCGACGAATTCCGCCGGATTGTTTCCGAATACACTAAGCTGCCGGAACGGCAAAAAGTCAACAGCAGTAGCTAAATTTGGACATCCACCTACCAAGAGGAGGGCAACGACCGTTGGCGCTGGCTGTCGTACATAGCTCGTAAAATTACTGCCGGGTCTACCCATTGCCCTCCGTATTTCAAGCCCCAGTGTAGGTGGGGGCCGTTGGTACGTCCGCTCATGCCCACGCGACCGATGCGGGTTCCCGCTGCTACTACCTGACCTTTTCGGATTTGCAAGCCACCGCTGCGGTCCACTAAATAGAGGGTTCCCCGGTGGCTTTCTACGCTGCCTTTCATGTGGCAGTAAATATGTTCCCAATCGCCGGATTGGATGGCCAAACCCACCCCGCAGCGAGCGTCGTTGATAATTTCCACTACTTCTCCCTGCCACCAGTTGCGAATGTAGCTGCCTTCTGGTGCGGCAATATCCAAGCCGTAGTGAAATTCCTGGGAAGGACCGCCCATGGGCGACTGGCGGTAGCCAAATCCGGAACTGTAGCCGCGAAAGTTTTCCACCGGAAACGAGGCCCATTGCCAAGGGTTGGCCATATTGGCTGCGGGTTGGTAGCGCGATTGGGCGGGAAGACTGGTTTGAGCGCCGGCACTACCTGCGCTCAGGCTGGCAAAAACGGCGAATAGGCTACCTGCCACCAAGGTGGCTCGCAAAAATGGCGATCGCGAACTGGAAAATTCCTGCATGCACAACACTCCACCACCAACACTGGGGAAAAGACCAACCGGTTAGCGATTGGTTTCAATAACCTTCATGGTAGCCCATTGTGGCTATTTCGTATCCGGGCTCCTACCACGAAGCTATCGGGAAGGGGAAAGTCCATTGGATTCCCTTCGATACATACAGGTTTCCTTGACTTTAGGGAAAACAAAGGAGCGAAATCGCCCTTTTTTCTTCAACCAACCAAAAACCAAATCCCCGTGGATATATGTCCATCCATGCGGTCTCCAAACTTTTGAGAGTTTGCAAACAGCTTGTGCTGCAAAACTTGTAATTGGGGGATTTTCAGTTGCGGATGGTCTTTCTTGGCGTAGCTGAATACCTGGCACTGACTGGCATAGGTAGGGCGAGGGGCATCGGCGGGAATGAGGTATTCAGCTGGTCGCATGTTAAATGGCAGGCGTTGACAGGCGATTTTCGGGATTTGACCCCATCTTTACGTTCTCTGAGCCCATAATTTCCAATCGATGGCGTGAATCTGGCGGCATGTCGGCTTGAGCTTAAATTCGTAGCTGACATTCGACAAGATGAACGAAAATAGATTTAGAAAATTGCGCCTGCTTCCTTAAAGTCTAGCACCTCAATTTGATTTTGACGGCGGCGACCGCCGCACGGGTCGCTTTTCATCCCTGCTTGGAAAATTCAGGACTTTCAGGCACCTGGTTAATGCGGTAAAAAATCCCTTCTTCCCCTTCATATCGGGCAATCACCTTTTGTTTGACCAAAGGTTCCAGCATTTTCTCCACCGTATCTCGTTCGTATCCCGTGGATTCGGCCGCTTCTTCTAGGGTCACTTCCCCGCGAAACAGCATGATATTCACCACCTGTTGCACCGGAGAAGGCAAGGAAATTTCGTCGCTGGGGAAGCGTCGGGAAGTTTTGGGAATGTCTCCTTGTGCGATCGCGCGTAGGCGGTGAAGCTTGGCAATCGCCCATTGCGCCGTTTCTTGCACCTGCGGGTCCGGGTCGTGGTGGGCGTGGCTCAGCAAGTGGCTCACTTCTGCAAAGGAATCGTAAACGCGCATCAGATCTCGAATCGCATTTTTACGAACTTCTGGCTTATCTGCTTGCAACGCCATAACCAATGCCTGATTCAAAGGGCTTGTTATCCGAGTACCAATTTCTGCCAACGCCGCCAAAATCAACCCCTGCTGTTTGGAATCGGACTCCAACATCAAATTCAACAAAGGATATACCGCTCGCGAATCTCCCTGCTGCCCCAATTCCCAAATGGCTTTGCGTCGTTTTACCGGGTCAGGGGCTTGCAGTTCCTTAATCAGCTCTTCTACAATATTGATTTTCGCCAGCTGGGATGGTTGGTTGGGTTGCGACAGGCTGGATTCCGACTCACGGGGGTTGGTCTCGGCTGGCGATTCCGAAGCTGTATGGCGTTCTCCCCCCGACTTGCCATTGGTTTGAGAGGTTTCTGGGGCGGCTTCCAGAGAGGAAGAAGCCGAAACTACCTCCGTTTCTGACGAAGAACTACCCGATTCTGGTTCGTAGGCAGGGGCTGCTGCTGGTTGGGAGGGTGGGGCTTCGGTTTGTGTAGGAGCTGCTGCCGGAGAGGGGGACGTTTCTGGGGTCTGCGTAGGGAAAGGATTGGCACTTTGGTCGCTAGGTGTGGCATCCACATCGGATTTTCCAGATTTCCCAGAACTGGCAGGTGGGGTTTCCAATTGGTCTTCCTCACTCCCCGATAGCTTCAACAAAATGGCAAACAAACCAGCAAAAGCACCAATGCCGAAAATCCCCCCGAAGACTAGCAAGGCGATTCTCGAAAACCGGCCGCGCCAGCCCCCATTAGATTGAGTATTTTCACCATCGGTCGAGGACGAATCCGACGCCTCTTCCTGTTCGGATGCCTCCCCTTCCCCTTGACCCTCGTTGGAACTGCTTGCTTCGGTTTGGTTGGCCGCCGTCTCCGGATCGCTGGCGGTATCTGACTCCGTGGCAGCCGTCACGAACAGGGTTTTCCATGTGTTGGGACCAGCCACGCCATCGCTGGTGAGGTTGGAATCCTGTTGAAATTGCACCAGGGCCTGTTGGGTGGCTGGGGTAAACGTATTGCTAATTTCCCCTTGGTAGTACCCCAGTTTTTGTAAATTGGTTTGGAGTTTGGCCACTTCCGGTGCTTCGTCGCCTACGCGCAAGGTAGGGAGCGATTCAATTTCTAAATTGCGGATTTTCCCGGAAGGAGAAGATTCCTGGGCGTTGGCTGGTGCTACCAGCAAATGGATGGTGACTGGGGGGTGCTCCGCTGAAGAAAGCCACGCGCCAGTACTTGCCTTCCAAGAAAGTGCGGACCATTCGCAGCCAACGAGAGACAGTAAGACAAGAACGGGAGGAAAGTAACGCCTCATAGAAAATACAGGCGGGTGGTTCGTCATGGTGTTTGCTATGCCAAAATTTTAGCTATTCCCCGCCCCTGCAGTTTGGAATACGCTACCCAGGATAGCTTACCGGGAAAACCGGACCAAAGAAGTCGAAGCAATAAAAATTATCGATGAAATGCACGCACTGGATTTTTGGGTTGGCAAAAAATGGGGATCGAGAAAGTTTTTCCTTGCTTAGCGATCGCGTAGGTGGTTAGAAGCTACCCTAGCCGTGGAGGAGGTTGCCTCAGCCTCCTTTTCTACAGCGTCAGGTGCAACTGAATTCCCTGGGGGCGTGGTGCGGAACCAGCGCCAGAACCGCCAGAAATAGCTAGCGATCGCTTGGCGTTGGTTAATCAAGTAGATGCTAACCAGCGTACTCCCGACGCCGATTTGTTGCCAAAGGGTTAAAGTTTCCGCCAAAAATAGCCTAGCAAACAACAGGGCAAATACTGGCGTTAGAAAAGTTAGGGCGCTGAGGCTGGTTAAATTGCGCCGCGAAGCATAAAAAAAGAACAACCCGTAGGCAACGGCGCTACCGAATACCGTAGCATATCCCAACGATATCCAATCTCCTGCCGTCAAGTCCACCCAAGGCTGGGATTCGGTTTGCCAAGACAGCCAAAACAGGGGCATTCCTCCCAACACCATGTGCCAACCCGTTGCCACCACCGGATCCGCATGGCGGCAGACACCGCGAATTAATACCGTTCCCAATGCCATGGAGACCGCAGCCAGCAACATCAGCCACTGACCGTGTTCCGCCAAAGCTTCCCAGGCGATGCCGTCGAGATTTCCCCGGGCAATACTTTCGATCCAAGGGGTAGGCAACCCAATCAGGCTAATGCCAACGATGCCAATGCTCAATCCCAGCCATCCCCACCCACCAATGATTTCGCCAAATAGCCAGCGAGACAAAACCGCCACCATCAACGGTTGGGAGTCAATGGTCACCGACCCCAAACCGGCTCCTGTGTTTTGCAATCCCCAGGCCAAAAATCCTTGGAAACAGGCACCGTCTACCAAGGCAAACAAAGCAATCCACAACCAGGCTTTCCATCCGACCGGTTGCTGGCGTCCGGCTAAAGCTGCTGCGAGCAACACCAAAATCCCGGCCGGCAAAATTCGCCACCCAGCCAAAAAAAACGGTTCTGTATGGGGCATGACTCCTTTCATAGCTACCATGGCCGTTCCCCAAAAGAAAAAAGGCGCAATGGCCAGGAAAGGAAAATCAATTGCTTTAGCAGGGAAAAGTTTTGACAGCATAGCACGCACGAGTTCGACAGGGAGGGATTTGGCTTCGGAAACGCTGCGCAAACGGCTATAATATCCACTATTGGCGATAGCGTGGCAGCGATCGCAAATCATTGCTTTTAAATTGTATCATTATGTAAAGAATCCATTGCCATTGTGCTTTCATTTGCTAGGAAGCATCCCAAGTTTTCCTGGCAGTCAATTGTTGTTCTCAATGGCGAGTTCCACGCAAACAGTATCCACCTTATGATCTGGCCTTTTAAACCTCGATTTAAAAAACAAATTGCTCGCATTGATATTAACGGTGCGATCGCAGCTAGCACCCGCAAGCGCGTTTTAGAAGCGTTCAAAGAAGTAGAAGAACGTCGCTTTCCGGCGGTTGTAGTGCGCATTGACAGTCCTGGGGGAACCGTTGCCGACTCCCAAGAAATTTACCAAGCAATGAAACGCTTGCAATCCCAAATAAAAGTCATCGCCAGCTTCGGGAACATTGCTGCGTCTGGCGGAGTTTACGTGGGTATGGGGGCCGAGCATATTATGTCCAATCCCGGTACCATTACCGGCAGCATTGGCGTGATTTTGCGCGGCAACAACCTAGAACGCCTGCTCGATAAAATTGGCGTTTCCTTTAAAGTGGTGAAATCCGGTCCTTATAAAGATATTTTGGCATTCGACCGGGAACTCACCGAACCGGAGCAGCATATTTTGCAGGAAATGATCGACACCAGCTACCAGCAGTTTGTGGAGGTGGTAGCGCAAGCGCGGAACCTAGCTGTGGATGCGGTGCGCACCTTTGCTGACGGACGGGTATTTACCGGGCAGCAAGCGTTACAATTTGGCGTGGTGGACCGGTTGGGGACCGAAGAGGATGCTCGCTGTTGGGCGGCAGAAATGGTAGGATTGGACCCAGAGAAGGCTCCTTTTTATACCATCAAGGATAAGAAAAATTTGGTAAATCGCTTGACGGGAAACCGCCAACAAGTGGTTTTACCTGCCAGCCTGCATGCTGCTATGGAATGGTTGGAATTTGAAATGGAAACCGAAGGATTGCCTTTGTGGTTGTACCGTCCTTAACCGGAAGCGACAAACGATAGCAGCGTGAGTGGCTGTTTGTTTTGGCTGTAGATAAACGGAGAATTTTGGCGTGGAGTGGACAGTTCAGGCAATTCGTGGCGCAACAACGGTCTCGGAAAATACAGTGGAAGCCATACGGGAAGCAGTGATGGAACTGCTTGACGAACTGCAGGCGCAAAATCAACTGCATCCGGATAATATTATTAGCGCTTTGTTTTCGGTAACGCCAGATTTAGACGCTGTTTATCCAGCCGCGATCGCGCGGGAACGTCCCCATTGGAATCGGGTACCACTTTTAGACGTACAGCAAATGTATGTCAAAGGGGGCCTGCCGCGCTGCATTCGCTTTCTCATCCACGTTCGCCTGCCAGAGGCGAACTCGGAAATTCACCATCCCTACTTGCGCGAAGCTCAAGGGTTGCGACCGGACCTCACTTCCCAGCAAGACCCGATTTCCGCTGCGATCGCGCAGCATTCCCACTCCCACCAATTATAACCAGGCGTTCTTTTCGCTGCTGTTGGTTTCCGTTTCCAGCACTTCGATGACTTGATTGTAAATATCCTGGGCTTGTTCTGGGGAGTTGCCGATACTGGTCAAGCCAATTTTGCCAAACTCGCTGAGGGAACCAATCAGGTGAAAGACGGTTCCCGTTTCTGTGGCGCTGTCGAAATGGAGTTGGTGGGAAGCGATAATATCCATGAGGTCGCTGGGAAGCAAGCCTCTGTAGTGGTCTTGTTGTAGGTTGTCGGAGGCTAGGTAGTATTTTTCCTTGCCGTGTTGGCTGTAAAACAAGCCTTTGGGATAGTAATACTGTCCGTTGGTGAGGAATCTCATGGTCATGAAAGGATGGGTGGTGCCGCCTTTGCGCAAATTGATTTCCACCGCTTGCAAATCCCAGCCAGTTTCTGTGGGAACGGCAACAAAGTCTACCCCAAATCGGTCCAAAGCGCCTTTGGCGGCTAAATTTTTGCCCACTTGCAAGCCGTATTCTTGCAAGTGCAAGCGATAGCCAGCATCGGCGGGGAACTGGCATCCCAGATAAATCTGACCGTCGGGTCCGCCGAGAATTTGGTCGTGGGTGGAGAGAATTTCTACGTAGCCGGAGGGGTGAATTTGTCCTTGGACGCTGGGCGATCGCTTTTCTTGGCCTTCGATGTAGGCTTCTACAATGGCACCCAAATCGTGGATGCGCTGCTTGTAGGTTTCCCAGGTTTCGCCGCTGGCTTGGAATTTCATGTGGGGGAACTGCGCCTGCAACGCCGCTACCCATTGGGAAGGGGGCAACTGGTGGATGGAATTGACATTTAAAATGGCATTGCCTTCTCCGGAAAATCCTTCGTTGAGTTTGACCACCAGCCGCTGGAGGTGGGGTTGGCGCTGTAGGAGTTTGCTGGCCGCGATCGCGAGTTCTTCCGGACTTTTCAGCAAAAAGCTACCATCGGGATAGGGAATCTGGGTTTGCTGGAAAATTTCCCGGCTGCCGCTTTTGGTTCCCCAATAGAGCAAGCTGGGGTCGGTAGCCAGCAGGGGAACCCCCAAACGTACCGATAGGGTTCGTTCCGCATCGGTGGCATTAAAACAAATGGTAAACGATCGCTGCGGGCGCAGGGCATTTTGAATGCGCTGCATGAGGCGGGGACGTTCCAGGATTTTCTCGGTGAGGGATTTGGAAGAAGCGTCGTAGGTGGAAAACAGCAACAGGCGTTCCCTGGCATGAGAAAAGGGAATTCCTGGCAACAACTGTAAGTAGTAGTCGATAATCATGGGAGGAATGGGTTGCGAGGTGACGTAGATGAGGCGCGTTTGTGGGTGGCGCAACCGCATCAACGAATACAACAACCGTTCCTCGTAGTGGTGAACGCCGTTGATTTTGAGCAGTTCCTGGCGGTCCAAACTAATGGAGGGAACCACCAGAATGTCGTAGTTGCAATGTTCCGTCCGCTTGCCTGGCGTCGTGCCGAAGGGTTCGATTTTTTGCCAGCGATCGCGCAGCCACTGCTGTAGTCTTTGAAAAGCATCGATTTGAGCATTGGTAGCTGGCGTATCCGCTAGCATAACGGTGACCGTCTCCCTGGCAAACGACAAACAGCGCGAGCATCCATATCCAGACGCCCACCAACAGCTCGTTTTCGAGTTTGGCGTAGCGCCGGATACATGCAACTTCTCCTATTGTAGGACAAACTGAGGGCAAAACTTTCCCGAATTGCACGGTTTTTTTTTGTATATAAATTTATAGGGAAACCGAAACCAATGCTGGAAAATTTTTCAAAGGAGATCGATTGGTCGATTGATTTGGGTAGGATATCCTTAGAAATACGGATAAGAATCGGAAATCGTTCCCAACCAGTTCTTCAGCATTTTTTAAGATTTAGACGCTTTGGGGATCTTGCAGGAGCCAACTGAGGGGAAATGCTGCTTCCGATGTAACTGACCTAGCTATTTTTATAGGTAGTACCAATAACTTCTCCCTACCTGGGGATGGTTAGCTACAAACGACCGGATCGATCTAGCATACCGAAAAATTTTTCAGTACTAGTACGAGGGTAAGCAGGGGCCGTACGGCTTTCTCCCGTTTTCATCCGAAAAAGTACGACTGCTACGCGGCCAAGTTTCGTTTTTGTAGAAGCTTGGTCGGTTGAGGTGCGGTAATCGCTGTGGCAGTCAGTACGTTTCCGATTTTTACTGAAGTAGATTTATATGGCGTTTCCACCATGTCCGACAACACATTCGACAGCGCGATCGCACTCGGCTCTCTAGGCAATTTACAAACCTTTACCGATACCCTAGATAGCAACGATACGGAGGATTTCTACCGCTTCACCTTAGACGAGACGGCTGAGGTGGATCTGATAGCAAAAGAGTTGAGTGCTGCCATACAAATCGCCATCGTAGCGGATACAAATCAAAACGATACCTTCGACAGCGACGATATCTTATTTGAAGACGGGGTAACCGACACCAGCGACACCAGCGATCGGCAAATTACCCAATCCCTGGATGCCGGTACCTATTGGGTCCGCGTCAGTGGTGCCACCTCCGAAACCACCAACTACACCCTAGAAGCGCAAGCGACACCTACCAGCAACAGCGAAACAGGCCACAGCAATAGCGACACATCGGTTCCTGAAGACAATGCCGGCAACGACCGAGACAACGCCACTTCCTTAGGCATTATCAACGGTACCTCCAAAACCCGCAACGACTTTATTGGCGAAGCCGATACCGACGACTACTACCGCTTTCAGGTATCGGGGAATGACTGGGTAGACCTGCAACTGACCCCAGAAACCAGCGATGCTAATGTAGACCTAGCCTTGTTAGACCGCAATGGCAACCCAATTACCGCCACTGAAAGCAACAGCCTGCGTAGTGCCATCGAATCCGGTACTTACTTCGCCAGAGTCAGCTATGCCGGCAGCGACACCAACTACGAATTCACCTTAGAAGGAAACCCCGTCACAGATCGTGCCGGGAACGCGCCAGAAGAAGCTCAATCCCTTAACATTCTTTCCAGCAGCAGAACCTTCCAAGACTTTGTTGGCGACTTCGACACCGACGATTACTACCGCTTCCAAATCTTAAAAAACAGCGATTTCACCGCCACCCTAGACCAACTCTCCGCCGATGCAGATATTGAGTTGCTCAAACGCGACAATAGCGGTTCCCTAGAAGAAATTGCCAAATCCATCGAACCAGAAGATCAACGCGATCGCATCGAAGTACAAGACTTGGAAGCAGGAACCTATTTCCTGCGCGTTTACCAATTTGAAGGAAACACAGACTACAACTTAGAATTGGGTAGCGTTTCCGAATTTAACTTTAACGCCATTTCCCCCAATCGCGTCAGCAATGCCGGTACAACCACCGTACAACTTGACGGTTCCCAGTTTAGCCGCAATGCCAGCGTGGCTTTGTCCGCAGATAGCGAAGACGGTAGCAGCAACGAAATCGATGCCAGCGAAGTCACTTGGTTAAACAGCGGTACCCTGGCAGCCACCTTCGACCTGCTAGGGATAGAAACGGGAACCTACAACGTAGAAGTCACCGACGACAGTGGCAATGCGGTTTTAGAAAACAGCCTCACCGTCACCGACGATGCCGCCGGTCAGTTGGAAGTTTCCCTGAGTATCCCCAGCCGGGTTCGCCGCCAGTGGACCAGTCAAGCAACGGTTACCTATAAAAACGACGGCGGTACGGAGGTGATGGCACCCCTGCTGGCTTTAGAAGCAGAAGGGGCCAATTTCAGTAGCAGCAACAGCAGCGATTTTGACACCAACACCATTCAACTGCTTGGTACCAACCCAAGTGGCATAGCGGGGATACTTCCCCCCGGCGCTGAAGCTAGTTTTCAGGTATTCTTCCGACCCGAAAAAGATGTGGAAGCTATTGATTTTTCCCTGAATACCGTCGATGGCAGCCAAAATATTGCCTGGAACGGCAGCAATTTATCCAGCGAGTTGCAACCGGATGGCATTGCGGATGGGGAGTGGAACGATATTTGGCAGGATTTTACCGATCGCATTGGCAACACTGCCGGCGGGTTGCAATCGGCTTTGGCAACCAACGCTACCCAGTTGGGTCAGTTGGGATATTTCACCAACGATGTGGGAGAACTGCTGGCTTTGGAATTGCAACAAACCAGTGCCAGTGAGGTTTTAGACTCTCCCTATCCTTTGGATTCGTTGAGTGGGGAATGGCTCTTTCCCGGAGAGATTTCGGTGTCGGTGGATGACAGCGGCGATGTGACGGTTGAAAATCCGGCGGATATCGATCTGCGTTTTCAAAAACAAGATGATGGCAGCTACGAAAGTTCTGTGGATGGCGTTAGCCTCAGCGAAACCAGCGATGGGAAATTTCGCCTGCAGGAAGCCAACGGAACGGTAACCGAATTTCGCGAAGATGGTGCGTTTCGGTTTTCTAAAAGTGCATCTGGCGATCGCTTGCATGCTTTTTACGGCAATTCCCAATTAAGCGCGCTACAACTCAACCCCGACAGCGACGGTTTGCTCTCCGTATCTCCGGTTGACAATGCCGCTAGCGCGCCAATTACCAACTCTTCTACCGACGTTCTGTTTGCTTTGGTCGAACCCAACGATATCATCGGACCTGCCGGGTTTGGAGACGAAGATTGGATCGGTACCGGTCAAGTCTTACCCTACCGGATTAACTTTGAAAACGATGCCAGCGCCAAAGCCAATGCCGTTTCCGTGGAAATTACCCAGCAACTCGACGAAGATTTGAATTGGAACAGTTTTTCCCTGAGAGATTTTGGTTTTGGTGAAGTTTATGTAGATGTTCCCGACGGTCGGCAAAACTACAGTAGCCGCGTTGCCATTCCCGATAGCAATAACCTGTTGGATTTTACTGGATCCTTCAACAGCAATACTGGGGAAGTGACTTGGATGCTGGAAACCATCGATCCGGAAACGGGAGAACCACCGACAGAAGCGGAGGCAGGATTTTTACCACCCAATGAAGACGGTACGGTGGGAGAAGCGTTTGTCAGCTATACGGTACGCAGCAGCGCCGATGTGGGAGAAGATGCCACGGTGGAGACGAAAGCCGAAATTGCTTTTGACGATTTGGAGAATACCATCGAAACCAACGGGGTATCCAATACCATTGACGCGCAACCTCCTACCAGTAGTGTGGGTTCCCTCCCGGAAACCACTGGCAACAGCAATTTCCGAGTTTCTTGGTCGGGAGAGGATACCGGCAGCGGCATTCGTTCCTACGATGTATACGTTTCTATCAACGACGAACCGTTTGTTCCCTGGAAACTCCAAACCGAGGCTACATCGGCTACGTTTTCCGGCGCGCCTGGCAACACCTATCGTTTTTATAGTGTGGCGCGGGATCGTGTAGGTCTGACCGAATCGATTCCTGCACAGGCGCAGGCGGCGGTTCGGGTGGTTAATTCCCCTGATTCGTTTCCCGATTTTTCCAACGGTGGTGGCGGCGCGCCGGTGGAGGAAGACCCCCAAGAAGAACCCCAAGAAGAACCCCAAGAACCGGTTTCCCTGACCGAAGTGCAATTTGGTACCGATGGCGATGATTCGCTGGTTGGCGATGGTGGTAACAATCCCATTATTGCTATGGAAGGCAACGATCGCGCTGCTGGCGGTATGGGTCGCGATTGGCTGGCTGGCAATTTGGGAGATGATTTGTTGGTGGGAGAGGCTGGCGATGATAGCCTTTACGGCGGTCGCGATAACGACAGTCTGCTGGGTGGGGAGGGAGAAGATTCTATCGATGGCAATGTTGGCGACGATATCAGCAATGGCAATCTCGAAGATGACAGCCTCTGGGGAAGCGATGGCGATGACAGTCTCTACGGTGGTCGCGAGGATGATTGGTTGCAGGGAGATGTTGGCAGCGATCGCCTCAGTGGTGATTTGGGAGATGATACGCTGGTGGGGGTCGATCCGGAGGCGGCACAACCTGGTGTTGGGGAACGGGATGTGTTGGTAGGTCGATCGGGAAGCGATCGCTTTGTTCTTGCAGACGAAACCCAGGTTTACTATGACGATGGCGACCCCGGCAGTTCTGGTTTGAACGATTTTGCGGCGATTGTGGATTGGGAAGCCAATCGGGATACAATTGTTCTGTATGGCGCTCCCCAAGAGTACCGGTTGCAGGCAGACAGCGATGGTACGGTGCTGCTGTTGCGCGACAACGAACTAATTGCCACCATTGATGGGGAAGATGTGGCAGGTCTGACGCTGCAAAACAATACGTTTGTTTTTCAATAGGACGGAGCATTTCATAAAAAAAGCGATCGCTTTGGCAAAAAATCCTTAGCGATCGCACGGCCAGCTAGCTAGGGTGGTTACACTCGATTTGGTACCTGCTAGGGTTTATAGGTCTTCCAAGAAAGCGCTATAGGTGGTCTCGCTGAGGGGAACGTAACCCACTTCGTTGACGTAGGTGGGTGCGTTGTTCAGATAGAACTCTACAAAAGCCTTCACTTCCGGACGTTCCAGAGACTCTTTGTTTACGTAAATGTACAGAGGACGAGACAGCGGAGAGTATTGGCCACTTTCTACCGTTTGCTGGGAAGGTTTAACACCATTAACGGCCACCGCTTGTAGTTTGTCACGGTTTTCGTAATAGTAGGAGTAACCGAAATAGCCAAGCGCGTATTTATCTTCCGCAACGCCAAGAACCAAGACGTTATCGTCTTCACTGGCGGTGTAGTCGGCGCGGCTGGCATCTTCTTCGCCAACAATGGCTTCGGTGAAGTAGTCGAACGTACCGGAATCCGTTCCCGGACCGTAGAGGCTAATTTCCTGATTGGGCCAGGAAGAATTCATATCGCTCCACATGGTAATTTCCCCTTCAGCCTGGGGTTCCCATAGGGTTTTGAGCTGTTCGACGCTCATTTGCGTAGCCCAGGTGTTTTCGGGGTGGACGACAACCGTAATGGCGTCGTAAGCAACGGGGATTTCTATGTAGTCAATGCCGTTGGCGGCACATTTCTCTTGCTCGGTTTGTTTAATTTGACGAGAGGCGTCGGAAATGTCGGTTTCGCCAACGCAGAATTTCTTGAAACCACCGCCAGTCCCGGAAACACCCACGGGAACTCTGACTTCAGAATGGGTGCCTTGAAATTCTTCCGCAACCGCTTCCGTAATTGGGAAAACGGTGCTGGAACCGTCAATGCGGATGGTACCGGACAGGGATTGGGACTGCACGAAGTTCGCAGACAGTCCAATGGTCGCAGCAGTTACTGCAGCGGCGGCACCGAGAAAAGCAAAGCGATTTTTTAACATAGGATTAAGCTCCGTAGAACTAGCTCAAAAGCCATAGCATCTCGCGCCTAAGCTATCAAGGAAATCCTAAAGGAGGGTAATCGGAACATTATCATTGGTTTAATTTACGGTTAAAAGCTGCTGCAAAACAAACTATTCTGGGAAATCCGGCGAATCAACTGCCAAAACTCCTTCCCGCACCAATTCCCACAACAAAGGCAGGATATCGGCTTCTAGGTCGCACTCAGGCAGCCAATCCATCGCTTCCCAAACGGTAAATTGATGGCGCTGGCGCAGATTTTGTACGAACCGATCGGTAACGTTTGTGAGATTAATTTCCTTGTGGGCAAAAGCAAGTTGATATTGCTCGGTTTCCGGCTGCCATTCTATTCGCAGGTTTTGGAATTTGGCGCGGCGAAATTGGGTGTCGAAGCCGTCGGCAAACACGTCAAAGCCTGCCTGGCTGGGGAGGGAAATTTCCGGTACGCGATCGCTTCGATGGGAGTGGCTTCTGGCATATTTTTGCACCCATTTTTCCTGTTTGAGGGTATCAATTAACCGGTCCACCAACCCATGCAAGTGATATTCCAACGCCGCCGTATCTTCTGCTGTAGCCAGGGGCAAATTTTCCCGCCAGGCGGGGTCGTTTTGCAGTTCCCCCACCAGCCAGCGCAACCAGTCTACCCCCGTACGACCGGGAATTCCCAAGGTTAAATGCAACGAAGGGCGATCGCACGCGATCGCGTAGTGCCAGTGTCCCCGCGGAATGTACAGCAAATCCCCCGGACGCAACACCTCATGGATATAAGGATCGCTCTCCGGCGGTTCCACCCCCAACGTACGGGCATTCTTACGAGGATATTTAATCGTATCCTCAAACACAAACCACTCCTTATTCCCCTTAATTTGTAAAATAAATACCTCGTGGGTATCGTAATGGCAGGAAAACCCTTGCTGGGACGGCCAGGAACAGTAAGTATTCACCTGCACCCGGTGTCCCACTTCCCGATGCAACGCCGCTGCCAACTCCGCCAGCACCGGCACTCGCTGGTGGACGTGGTTTAAAATCAGCGTTGCCCCTTCCTGGCAGCGTTTCACCCAATCTTTGGCACTGCAAGGGGACAACACCCGACCCCCTTGGGAAAAACGCAAGTCAGGATAGGTATAGTTATGGAAGTTCAACAAATAATTTAAATCCTGCCAGGAAAATAAATGCGCAAACTTATCCCTCCTTTCTGCTGGGATAAAAACGCCTTTTTGGGTCCAATTTTCCTGCAAAAATTCCTGTAGGGGATAGGGAGAAAGTAAGCTGGCAAGGGTTTCCATGATATCTAGTGCTTGCTAGTCGCTATCTGTTTCGGGGGGATTATCTGGGGTTTCCATTAAAATGTCGTACTCCAGACTATCCACTTCCGTTTCGTCGAACTCGACGCCGGTATCGTTGAGTTTCTCCACCAATGCTTCGGTTTCAAGTTCATCCACCGAACCTTCGTCGTATTCCATTTCCTCAGGCGACATCATGTCTTCGGAAGCTTCTTCCGCATCGTCGCTGGCGGTTTCATCCGATTCGCTGGCATCCGCCAGGTAAGCTGGAGAATTGCCCTGGGGAAGGTACCACGGCTGTTCTTGGACGCTTACTTGAATGCGTCGGTTGGCGGCCGGTTGGGTGGGGGATTGGCTGCTTTCCGAGATGGCATGGGTTTGGGTGGGAACCAGCAAGCCGCAAATGGCAGCCAGGGTGAGGCTTACAGAGCTTTTGATATACATATGCAACAAGTAGCAGGCGAAACGACTATTTATTTTCCCCAAAGGAGAAATTGGGATAGAAACAGTTTCCCGTTTTTGCGGGACTTTGTCAATAAAAAATGGAAATTATTGAATAGAATTTGCAATTTTTGTCGTCAGAAAGTAGAAACGGAAGATCCAGGGTTTCCCCGACTTAGCGCGGGAAGACCTGAATGGCTTCTGGGTTGACCTGCAAAGCAACATGGGTGCCGATGGGGAGGCTGTTTTTCGCTGCCAAACGCGCGTGGAGTTCTTTGCCGGAGGGGGTTTGCAGGCAATATCGGTGTTCCCTGCCTAAAAATTGCCGATCGCGAATGGCTACGCTGGCATTTTCTTGGGGGGTAAGCAGTAAATCTTCCTGGCGCACCATCAAATCGGCGGTATCCACTTCAACACTATCATCGTTGCGGGGAAAACACCCCACTTCCGTTTCCCAAACCTCCCCTTTGCGAATGGCAGGCAGGAAATTGGCTTGGGTCACAAACTCGGCAACGAAGCGCGAGGCAGGGTGGGTGTAAATTTCTTCCGGGGTTCCCATTTGTTCCACGCGACCTTGACGCATCAAGGCCACGCGATCGCATACTGACAAAGCTTCTTCCCGGTCGTGGGTAACAAAAATCGCCGAAGTCCCTGTATTTTTGAGAATTTCTCGCACTTCTTGCCGCAACCGCAGGCGCACTTGCGCGTCCAAATTGCTTAACGGTTCGTCTAACAGTACCATGGCCGGATAGGGTGCCAAGGCTCTGGCTAAAGCCACCCGCTGCTGCTGACCCCCAGAAAGTTCGTGGGGATAGCGTTTGGCCATGCCTTCCAATCCCACCAACGATAAAACTTCAGCCACGCGCTTTTGATGCGAGGAAACCAGATTTCCCTGGCGTTTGGCGTGTTTCAGTCCAAAAGCAATATTTTTATGGACATTGAGGTGGGGAAATAAGGCATAATCTTGAAATACCATGCCTACATTGCGTTTTTCTGGCGGTATCCATTTGCCACCGCCAGCCACGCGATCGCCATCGATGTCGATGGTCCCGGCTTGGGGGGTTTCAAAACCGCCAATTGTACGCAAGAGGGTGGTTTTGCCACAGCCAGAAGGACCAAGCAAACCTAAAATTTCCCCGCTAGCCAATTGCAAATCCACCGATTCCACCGCTGGTGCTTGGTTGCGAGCAAATTTTTTGGTGACTCCTTCTAGGTGAAGAATGACAGCAGCCATCTAGATGCAATAACCTCGCAAAAAATGCATGTCAAAGAAAAGGCTTATAGAAAGTGTTTTTCAATTCTACAATAAATGGATCGATTATAGTAAGGTGGTATGGTTGTTTTTCCCACAATAGCCCTCTGTTCCATCGAAACATTTCTATTCGGTAAATTATCCGACTTATGACCAGGTTTTCATTGGACGATTTGCGCGCGCTGCCGAAGAACAACGATTTACGCCTGGGTCGCCTGCTGCCTGGGGGATGGACGATTTTGGTGGGTGCGATCGCGATCGCCATTGCTACCCCCATTTTATTTGTTTTTGCCAATATTTTCGCCGAACCCCAGGTATCGTTTGGTCAAGATAATACCACCAGCCTGTGGCAGCATTTGGCAGAAACGGTCCTTGGCGATTATATCCAAAATTCGCTGGTGTTGATGCTCGGGTCCAGCATTGGCGTGTTGGTTATTGGCGTGGGAACGGCTTGGCTGGTGGTTGCCTGTCGTTTTCCTGGCAGTGGTATTTTTGAATGGGCGTTGCTGCTACCGCTGGCGGTGCCTACTTATTTGCTAGCCTATACCTATACGGATTTGTTGGGGGTTGCTGGTCCCCTGCAACAGGCAATTCGCGATTGGTTGCAAGTTAGCTATGGGGAGTATTGGTTTCCCTCCATTCGTTCCATGGGTGGCGCGATCGCGTTGTTTGCGTTTACGTTATATCCCTACGTGTACATGCTGGCGCGGGTGGCTTTTTTGGAACAGTCGGGATGTACTCTAGAAGCCAGCCGTTCCCTGGGATGCGGACCTTGGCGCAGTTTTGTTACGGTGGCGTTGCCTTTAGCCAGACCAGCCATTGCGGCGGGATTGTCGCTGGTGATGATGGAAACCCTCAACGATTTTGGTACGGTTCAATATTTTGGCATCAATACCTTTACGACGGGGATTTACAATACTTGGTTTGGGATGGGCGATCGCGTGGCAGCTTCCAAACTGGCGGCGTTTTTAATGCTATTTGTCTTTATTTTAATCGTTCTGGAACGTTTTTCCCGCCGCCGCGCCCGCTACTACCAATCTACTGGCAGCGATCGCACGGTGCCACCCTACCAGCTTACAGGAATACGTGCGGCGGCGGCAAGTTTGGTGTGTTTGCTGCCCTGTGCCATTGGCTTTTTGCTACCAGCGGGGATTTTGTTGAAAATGAGTCTCGACAATCTCCAAACCTTCGACCATCGTTTTTGGGAACTGTCGCAACATAGCTTTGGCTTGGCTGTAGCAACGGCGATTTTGGGGGTTGCCATTGCGTTAATTATTGCCTATGGGGTACGGTTGCAACCCAACGCTCTCATGCGGTTTTCCGCCAGAGTCGCTTCCATGGGTTATGCTATTCCTGGGGCGGTGATTGCAGTGGGGATTTTGATTCCTATGGGCAATTTGGATAATTCTATCGATGCCTGGATGCGATCGCAATTTGGGATTTCCACCGGTTTGTTGCTCAGCGGTACGGTTTTTGCTTTAATTTTCGCCTATATCGTGCGTTTTCTTGCTGTTTCCTTCGGTACCGTAGAATCCAGCCTCAACAAAATCCATCCCAATTTAGATGCCGCTGCTCGTTCTTTAGGGCACAATACGACAAGTACCCTGCTGCGGGTTCACATTCCCATGATGGCAAGTAGTTTGCTCACTGCCGGCATGTTGGTGTTTGTGGATGTGATGAAAGAATTACCCGCTACGATTATCATTCGTCCTTTTAACTTTAACACCTTGGCCGTACGGGTGTATAATTTAGCTTCCGACGAACGACTTGCCGAAGCCGCTGCCCCAGCTTTGGCGATTGTGTTGGTAGGCATTGTACCAGTGATTTTGTTAAGCTGGCAAATTTCGCGCGCTCGGCAGTAGGCGTCAAACTACATTCGCAATCAAACTGTTAAGGAATTTAGCATACTATGGGAAGAATGGCGATCGCTCTTTTCCTTGCCACCATCCTTGGTGTCGTTGCTACCGGATGTCGGGAACAAGACAACATGGCTTTGCTAACGGAAACCAAAGAATGTTTGGAATGCGATTTATCGGGGGCAGAACTTGCTAATGCCGAACTGAGGGCTGCCAAGCTCAATTTTTCTAACTTAAGCAAGGCGGATTTGCAAAACGCCGATTTAACGCGATCGCTGTTAGATAGTACTAACTTACAAAGGGCCAATCTTAGCAACGCCAAACTCACTCGAGCTGCTCTTACCAATGCGAGCTTACAAAACGCCAATCTCTCTGGCGCTGACTTAGAAGGCGCTTTTTTGCGCGGTGTCGATTTGCGCAACGCCAACTTACAAAACGCCAACCTGCAAAATGCCGACCTCAGTAATGCCAACTTAGCCGGTGCCAACTTAGCCGGTGCCAATTTCCAAGGTGCTATTATGCCGGATGGTTCAATTAAAGAACCCGCAGATGCTTCGGCAGAGCCAACGGATGGGTCTTAGCAGTATGGGAAGAGGGGAAGATGGCATGTTGCTCGATCGTTCCCCAGATTGGGCAATACGAGGCAGAAAAAGCAAGCATGCTCCCGAGACGATCTTTTGAAAAAAAAGTTCCGGAAATGGGATGCCTCCTCTTCTTACGGCGTGAATCGGGAGCTTGAAAGCCCTGACCTTTTAAAGCAGGGATGAAAAGCGACCCGTGCGGCTTTAGCCGCCGTCAA
>NZ_LNDC01000072.1:298-3887 GCF_001870905.1 Geitlerinema sp. PCC 9228 | reverse complement strand
AAATGGGGCTAAAGCCCCACGAGGCGCTTTTCCTCCCCGCGCTAAAGCGACGGGGATTCCAAGCTACCGAAAGTTTTACTTGAATCAGAGATATTGGAATCTTTATGGATCGATTTCACTCTCGCTTGCGCAATGGGCAAAGCGAACCATCGCAAGAATCCAACGATCGCTCGCTGTGGGACCATCTGACGTTTGCCAATCATCCCCTGGTTTGGGATAGCGATCGCTTGTTGTTGGTGGCGTTGCAGGTGCGATCGCGCCCCCCCCAAGAGCTGGAACTAACGGTGATGGGGCACAATCCCACTGCCGGGCGGTGGCTGGCGGCCCCTTTGGAGGAGGCTTTGGCTGGATTGCTGCAAGAACCTTTGCAAGAGTTGTTCCGACGCCACCTGCTGTATGCCCTTCTCACCCAACATTGCCAGCTCCACCTGCCCCCGGAAACGCTGGCGCTGGCCGAGTCTAAGGCGGTTCCCATTCCCGCGACAGAAGGCACCCAACAGCGATGGTTGGATGTGGGGTTGCGATCGCTGGATTGGCAGGTTGCGATGGAAAAAACTGACACCGCCCCCAACAACGTTTGGCAAGACCTCCTACATGCTTGGCTGCCCGAACGCGCTGAAGAGTTGGCTGGGGAACTGGCCGCGGTGGCTGGGCAAATTGAGGGAACGTTGGTGCTGGAGGGGGTGGATATTACCACCAGAAAGCAACTGGAACGGCTGACGCAGCTGTTAATCGGGTCCGGTTCCCTGCTGCATCCGGAAAAATTTGCCCGGGTGGCCCGACAATTGCGATCGCTGTTTGCCGCCCAACAGGTTTTTTGTATCAGTTTGGAAGGCAGCATGGCCCGATTGTTCCACCAAAACGAAGGGGGCAACATGGACGTACGCAGCTACGCTGTGGAAAGCCTGCAACAATCCCGGGTATTTCCCACCAGCGACAACCGTAGTGTGGTGGCGGTGGGGGATTTGAGCGCTAGCTGCCATACCGAATGCGATCGCGCCCTGCGGGATTTGGGGGTTGGTTCCATGTTGGTGGTGCCTCTGACCATGGAATCGCTAGCTACCGGCTTTGACACCCAGCAATTTCTCGGTTGGTACGTTATTGGAAGCGATCGCACCCATCAGTTTCCCCCCTCCAGCGTTCACCTAGCCCAAAAACTCCAATCTTCCCTCACCATTGCCCTGCGCCAATCCATCCAGCAGCGCCTCACCTGCTTTAGCAACATCCACCCTGCCGTGGAATGGCGTTTCCTACAGGAAGCCCAGCGACGCAGTTTGGGCATGCCCCCCGAACCCATTGTTTTTGCCAATGTCTATCCCCTCTACGGCATTTCCGACATTCGCGGTTCTTCCAAAGCCCGCAACCGCGCCATCCAAGCCGATTTGCTCACCCAATTTCGCCTGGCACTAGCGGTTATGGAAGCCGTTTGCGAAGAACGTGCCACTTCCCTGGGCGAACAGTTGCGGTTGGATTTGCTGGAACGCATCGAACAATTGCAGCAAGGGGTTTCCGTGGAATCGGAAGTGACCCAAATCCAGTACTTGCGCGAACATGTAGAAATCTACTTTCCCTTTTTCCGCCAGTGCGGCGATCGCACTGCCAGTGCCGTGGCAGCCTACTGTCAAGCCTGCGACAACGAACATCGCTGTGTCTACACCGAACGCGGGCAGTACGACCAAATGGTACAGCATATCAACAGCCGCCTGCGGGAAACCTGGGATAGCTGGCAGGAACGCATGCAACAAATCGTTCCCCACTACTGCGACACCGAATGCACCGACGGCATCGACCACATGATTTACGCCGGGGCTTCTTTAAACCCGCAGTTCTCCATTTTTCACCTGCGCAGCCTGCGTTACGAACAACTCCGCGCCGTGTGCGATTGCGCCCGCACTGCCTTTCGGATACAGCAGGAATACAATACCCACCTGCAAGTTGCCCATCTGGTTTTGGTACAAGATGTTCCCGTAGACATTTTCCACGATGAAAAAACCGAACGCCTGTTTGACGTTCGGGGGACCAAAGATACCCGCTACGAAATTGTGAAAAAACGCATCGACAAAGGCGAAGACGAACGCACCGGCGATCGCATTACCCAACCCGGCATGCTCACCCTCGTCTACGCTACCAACAAAGAGTGGGAAGAATATCGCCAGTACCTGCACTATCTAACCCGGGAAGGTTGGGTCGCCGCCCAAATCGACATGGGCAACATCAAACCCCTACAGGGAGTTACTGGCTTAAAATTTGCGCGGGTGCCCATTTTAGCCCCCTAGCGACGAAGGTTCAAAATGCTTGTCGTGTTCCACCACAAACACATTGGCGTAGAGATTGGCAATAAACTGCTTCCCTTCTTGCGTTAGTTCCAAATACTGCAAAGCATCCCGAATATAGGGGAAAACGCTGCTCCAATAAAACTTGGGATAGTTATCGCGCAAATCGTCGGGATTGCGATACCCCAGGGTTTGGTTCACATCCGTTTCTTCAAACTCATAAAACAAAGCCGGCACTTTCTTCAGATACCGTGGGTCGCTGAGCTGCCCAATTAAATCCGCTGCCCGAACCAACCCCGGTACGTTACGTGTATTTTGTCGGTCCGCCGCATCGGGAACCGGAAATCGCGTCAATTCAATATTCTTTTTAATCACCTCGGCGTTGATGAGGCGGTGGCCGCCAAAGCGTTCGTCAATAAACAGCTTGCCCCGATCCACGTGGTAGGGCGTCAGCGCCGCATCCGTGGAACCACGCTCCAGGGAAATCATTTCACCGTTGACCCCGGTAGCGTATGCCCCTTTGCGGTCTTGACGACAGACCCCTTTCACGTAGCCAATATCGTGGCACAGCAGGGAAATCATGGTATGCAGCCAATCTTCACAGGAAACGCCCCCTTCGCGGATGTGTTTGCCCCGTAGAATTTCCTGACCCACCAGGGTCACCAAAATCGTATGTTCCACATCGTGATAGAGGGCATCGCTGTTGGCAATATTTTCCAGAGCCATCCGTCCCGCCCAGGTAATAATGTCGGGATAGTCAGGCTTGAGGCCGCCATACGTGCTGTGGTATCCCGCCTGCAAGTAGCGGGTGAATTCTTCAATCAGGAGGTTAGTGGAATTGAAGAACATGTCTTTATTTGGGTGGTGTGAGTAGCGACGTGACGTTCTCCCGATGCCGATCTTCGGTACAGCGCGAGCTTCACTGGATCGCTGGAGCGACTACCTGCTTCGTTCGGTCTGGTCTGGGCAATGCCCCCGACAGAACCCGTCCACAGGCGATTTCATCAGCCGTGAGACCCACGACCGAGAGGCCACGATTGCGAATAACCTGAGCGCTAACCAAATCCCTATAGGGCATTCCTGACTGGTGCCTCTGGGGTCAACCTTGCCATAATAAACACCACGCTTCCAGCACACCCAAGGCAGCACGATATTGACGAACTGACCCAGACCAGCATCAACCATGTGTTTGCCACCGAAGCCTTTAGCGAGTGTCCTGAAGTCCAAGTCTTCTTTTAGCTCGAAGCGATTCGGAAGGGGGCGATGCAAGTTGATAGGTACTTGGCCGATTTTTGGCAGTTTAATACGGTTGCCAT
>NZ_LNDC01000072.1:0-243 GCF_001870905.1 Geitlerinema sp. PCC 9228 | reverse complement strand
GAAACCCGGTTCGCTTTTGGTGGAAGGCGACCAAAGCTGCATCAACTCTCCCAATCGCATCCTGAAGCACTTGAGAATGAACCGCTTTGAGTTCAGGGTTCGTCTTTTTGGATTCAGTTAACCCTTTCTTCTGGCGGTAGGAATCGGGATGGAGGGGTTCGGCTGGGATGATGTATTCCTTCTGGAGACTGCAAGCATTGACCGGGCACTTTCGACTGTCGATCCAGTCTTTGCGTTCCCCGA
>NZ_LNDC01000071.1 GCF_001870905.1 Geitlerinema sp. PCC 9228 | reverse complement strand
ATAGGCGACTAAAGTCGCCGTTCGTTTTTCCTCCCTGCGCTAAAGCGACAGGGCTTCCAAACGTATCGAGGTATTTTCCGTGAGAGGTGATGGGGCATGGGGACATGGGAGACAAAAGTAAATTGTATTTCCATAATCTCCCTATCTCCCACACTCAGTGCGCTTCTACCATTTTCTTAAAAGTATGCAAGAAATAATTGGGGCATTTTTGTAGGGGCGCTCGCGCGTTGCCTCCCTACCAGGGAAATTGAAAAATTCCAGAAAATCATTGTTTTTTAGAAATAGGATGAGATGCTCTGTCCGCAACCAAAGTTATCTTGCTATAGTGAAATTTGCTAGCGATCGCGAACGAAAAGATATGCCACGAATTGCTTATTTAGATTGTCCCACAGGCATTGCTGGGGATATGTGTTTGGGGGCTTTGGTGGATGCAGGGGTTCCTTTGACCTATTTACAACAGCAGTTGGAACGGCTGGGGATGTCGGATGAATACGAACTGCGGGCGGAAACGGTTTGCTATCAGGGGCAGCAGGGAACCAAAGTTCACGTAGATTTATCGTCTGAAACCACCCACGAACATCCACCCCACCGCCATTTACCGCAAATCGAACAAATTATCCAGCAAGGTCAGTTCCCCCACAGAGCACAAAATTGGAGTTTGGCGGTTTTCCGTCGTTTGGCGGCGGCGGAAGCGGCGGTTCATGGTGTGGATGTGGAAAAGGTCCATTTTCACGAGGTGGGGGCGACGGATGCCATTGTGGATATTGTGGGAACTTGTTTGGGATTGGATTGGTTGGAAATTGAGGATTTGTACTGTTCGGCTTTGCCTGTGGGAGGCGGTACGGTGAAAGCGTCTCACGGTAGGTTGCCGGTTCCCGTACCGGCGGTGTTGAAGTTGTGGGAAATGCGACAGGTTCCCACCTATAGCAATGGTATTGAGAAAGAATTGGTAACGCCTACAGGCGCTGCGATCGCGACGACTTTAGCTACAAATTTTGGTTTTCCACCGGCAATGACCCTGCAAAAAGTGGGTTGGGGAGCTGGGTCGCGGCAGCTATCTTTGCCCAATATGCTGCGGTTGTGGTTGGGAGAAACGACGGCATCTGGGGAAACAACAGAGACGATTGCGGTTTTGCAAACGCAAATTGACGATTTATTCCCTCAGGCGATTGGCTATGTTTTGGAAATGTTATTTGCGGCGGGGGCATTGGATGTGTTTACCCAAGGCATCGGTATGAAAAAATCCCGCCCTGGCATTTTGCTAACGGTCATTTGCCCGCCCCAGTTGAAAACTTCCTGCGAGAAAATTCTTTTCCGGGAAACAACGACTTTGGGAATTCGTTCTTTTCTCCAGCAACGTTCGGTCTTGCAGCGGCAAATTCAAACCGCGACCACCCCATGGGGGCAAGTGCGGGTTAAAGTAGCTACAGACGGCCACGGCGAAGTTCTCAACGTACAACCGGAGTACGAAGACTGCGCCCAAATTGCGCGATCGCACAATCTTCCTTGGTATGAGGTGTATCGAACGGTGATGCAGGTTTGGGGAAAAGATGGGGAAGAAGGGAAAGCGTAGTTGGCTGATGCTCCCCGGTGCCCAGCTTTCTATGCTTCTAAATTTCTAGATAAAAATTTTCATCGAAAATATGGTTTTTCATATGCGTCGATTCTGGCAATATGTTCGTACTGTCCTCAAAGTAATGTTTCGCCACCCCATTGCCGGTACTACCATTGTACCGGTTCTTCCCGATGGGCGTTTGGTTTTGATTCAGCGTCGCGATACGGGAGAATGGGGATTACCAGGGGGCATTATCGATTGGGGAGAACCGATTGCTGTGGCTGCCGGGCGGGAATTAGAAGAGGAAACGGGGTTAAATTTGGTGAAAATTCGCCGTTTGGTAGGGGTTTATTCTGCCCCAGACCGCGATCCGCGCATCCATTCTATTTGTGTGGTGGTGGAAGCGGATGTGGATGGGCAAATGCAGGTTCGGGATACCCTGGAAATTCAAGATGTACGGGCGTTTTCGCTGGATTCCCTTCCCCAAGAAAACTTATGCCACGACCACGCACAGCAGTTACAAGATTATTTAACTGGCAAAACGACTTTGGCATAATTGAAGCAAACCACAGCGATCGCCAGCTTGTAAGTTTGTATTGGTGGGCAACTGGAAAAATTGCATGCATATAGCCGTACGAAATTCTCGAATTCAACTGTCTCAGGGGCAAATTTTTTGGCGCGAAATTGGCAGCAGCGATCGCCCCATGGTGGTCTTTTTACACGGGAGCTGGCAAGATAGCAGTCAGTGGTTGCCTGCTTTGGAGAAATTAGGGCAGCAGTATCACTGTTTGGCACTAGATTTTTTAGGATTTGGCGATTCCGAACGCCCCAAAATGCACTACTGTATTGATTTGGAAGTGCGATGTCTGGAAGAATTTCTCCAAACACTCAATACTGAAGGGATTTATTTGGTGGGCAATTCCCTAGGAGCTTGGATTGGGGCTACCTATGCTTTACAAAATCCCGACCAGGTGAAAGGATTGGTGCTTTGGCAGCCGATTGGTGTGGATTTACAGCTATTAAAACAAGGGCGCGATCGCAATATTTGGCGCAAACGGCTGCAACTGTGGCTTTTTCAAGCGATCGCACCGATGGCACGCTTGCTAAAACGCTACAGCATTACCAAGGAAATTCGTCGGCTAAAGCACGAACTAACGGAGTTTCGCGTTCCCCGCATGTTGCTTTACCAAAGGCGATCGGCGGAATTGCAATCGGAACTACTACAATCTCGCTTGGGCGAGCTGCAAATGCCAGTTTTCATTTTATACAATGACGGCGACCCAACTCACATCAAAACTCAAAGTCGTGCCTATGGGGAAAATATTCCCCACGCCCAAACTCAAATTATCCCATCTGGCAGTAGCCTAGGCAACGAACCCGATCCCAATCTCGTTTTGGTACATATTGACAAGTTTATTTCTCAAAACGAAAAGAAATCATAGGGAATCCGCAACCCAAAAACCATAATTCTCTGCATGGTGAATCATACGAAATCTGATATTGCTAAACCACAAACATAACCCGAACCGTTCCCCTTTACAAGAAGGACAACAGGGGATTGTTACCTGCTGGCACGATCGGAGCTTGCCAGGACGGATTTGGTATCACGGAAAATTTCGGTGTGGTTGCCCTACTGACACGAAATCCAATGTAAATCAATCCCCCGTACCTACCCCTACTACCCTACAGAAAAATTATGGTTTCCCCATCTCGGATTTCTACCATTTCTGAAAAACAATGATTGTCTGAAATTTTCTAATTGCCCTTGTAGGGGCGCAACGCGTCAGCGCTCCTACAACCACACCCCGATCGTTTATTGCAAACTTTTAAGGAAATAGGATGAAGTCCAATACAGCCTTCGAGTTTCTGAAAAAAATGATTTTCTAGGATTTTCCAATTTCCCTGGTAGTGGCGCCACCCGTGAGCGCCTCAAAAAAAGCACCCCAACGATCCCTGGCAAAAATTGAAAGAAATGGTAGGAGGAAACAGGAAATCCCATTGGTGTCGTATCCGCACTGCTACTTCCTAATAGGTTGTTTACTGGACAATAATTGACTTTTATTGACTTGATAGTCGTAGCCATCTTTCTTAAAGATTG
>NZ_LNDC01000070.1 GCF_001870905.1 Geitlerinema sp. PCC 9228 | reverse complement strand
AGTTATGCACGAGCGCAATGCTCACAACTTCCCCTTGGACTTGGCTGCTACCGAACAAGTTGCTCCTTCCATCAAAGGCTAGGACATCCGTTCTCCTAAGCTGGACTAGAGTTTAGGAGCTGTAAAAACGCTCTCCTGCGGGAGGGCGTTTTTTTTATGGTTTTTCGGGGATGGGAAAATGCGATCGCCCCAACAATCGCCGCCGCCACGGACGACCTTATGATTGCTCTGACTTTTCGTAGGCGTTGACAATTTTTTGTACCAAGGGATGGCGCACCACATCCGATGGGGAAAGATAGCAAAAAGCAATGCCTTCCACGCTTTCTAAAATATCGATTGCCATATCCAAACCCGACATTTGTTTTCCGGGTAGGTCGGTTTGGGTTTTGTCGCCGGTGACCACCATACGCGAATGAAAGCCGAGGCGGGTGAGAAACATTTTCATTTGCGCTGGGGTGGTGTTTTGGGCTTCGTCTAAAATCACAAAAGCATTGTTGAGGGTGCGCCCGCGCATGTAAGCTAGGGGCGCTACTTCGATGATTCCCCGCTCCATCAGGCTTTCTACTTTTTCCGGGTCGATGCCTTCGTAGAGAGCGTCGTAGAGGGGACGTAGGTAGGGATCGATTTTTTGCTGCAAATCTCCCGGCAGAAAGCCTAAATGTTCTCCTGCTTCGATCGCGGGTCGGGTTAAAATTAACCGTTCAAAATCGCCGGCAAGCATGGATTTGATGGCCAGTAACGCTGCTAAGTAGGTTTTTCCCGTTCCCGCCGGTCCAATGCAAAAGGTGAGGTCGTGGGTTTGCATGGACTGGATGTAGCGCCGCTGGCGGAACGTTCTCGGACGGATGCGATCGCCCCGTCGCGTGGTCAACAGGATTTCTTGCTGCATTTGCTCTAAGTCTTCCTGGCGTTCGGTATCCATGGCCTGGCAGGCGGCAACAATATCCACACTGCTGATGGACTGACCGTTTTGCCAGTAGTTTTGTAGCGATCGCACCAAACGCTGGCACCGGCGAACTTGATTTTCCGTCCCCGAAATATATAAATCGCTCCCGCGCAGTACCACCGTGGCCCCGGTTTGCGCTGAGAGCGTTTTTAGGTTGGCTTCTTGCTTGCCAGCCAGTGCGATCGCGCTTTCAATGCTGGGCAAGGAAATGGTTTGGGACTCTACCATGCACTCAAAAGTCGTGTTACATAACCGGCAACGCTACTGCTAGGGAAACCAGCGATCGCAGAAAAGACCGCCATCCTGGCATGCCATTCAGCCGCCCCGAATCTCCATGCTACCGATTTTGGGCACCAAAACGCTACGTCCGCGATCGCCATCGAGGAAGCATTTATTTGGGAGAACGGCGGCGCTGCTTGCGAGGTTTGTTGCTACCGCGCTCTCCCTTGTCGGCACTATCGGGGGACTCTTCGTGACGCCCAGATTTGGTTGGTTTTTCCGACCAATTGCTCTGTCGCTTGCGAGGCGGATTTTTGCCAGCGGTACCAGTTGCCGTTTCCGCCTCCGTGGCAGTTTCCTCCCCGTAAACATCCAAATGCACGGATTCCCCGACCGCCGTTGCCAGGGCGGTCAAAATTGTCCGTACCGCCTGCAGGTTGCGCCCCCCACGACCAAACACGCGTCCCTTGTCAATGCCTTCAATCGCCAGGCGAATCCAGGCTTTGCGCTTGTGGGGGAAACGTTCGCAGTCCAAACGTAAGGAGTCGGGCGAGTCCAAAAAGGGCTGGACCAAGTATCGCACCAGCCCTTCATAATTGGGAGTTGTCTGGCTGTTGCTGTCGCCCTCGTTAGGAATTGTTTTCAGCGTTGACCTGTTCGAAGACATTGGCTTTGGTAAGAATCCTATGCACGGTTTCCGTCGGCTTAGCACCTTTTTGTAGGTAGCTAACGATCGCTGGCACGTCCAACCTAGTTTCGTCGGTTCTAGGGTTATAATACCCCAACTCGGCCAGAGGACGGCCGTCCCGGCGCTTGGAATTGTGGGTGGCCACTAGACGGAAACTAACTTGACGCTTTCTACCGAATCGCTTCAGTCGCAGTTTGATCATGCTGTTTGCAAAAAAAATGAAACTACTGAACAGGGACACCGGCTGTGGGCACCGGCTCAATTTCTACTTCCAAAATAGCCATCATAACATGCAGGGAGGCTTTTGGCTACCCCCAGCGCTCCTACAAATCCGCGAAGCCTTTCTTTTTCTTGCCTTTCTTTTTCTTTTTCTTCTTGGGCTGCTGGCCGCGTTGTCCCCGCCAACCGGGCATACCTTTTTGACCGCCAAACATACCACCGCCACCCATTCCTGGCATTCCTGGCATGCCCGGCATTTGTCCGGAACCAAACTGCTGCATCATGGAGCGCATTTTCTGAAAATCGCTCACCAGCTTCATCACGTCTTTTTCTTCCAACCCAGACCCTTTGGCTATGCGCCGGCGACGGCTGGGGGAACTGGAAAGCAACTCGGGCTGCTGACGCTCTTGCCTGGTCATGGAGTTGATGGCTGCTTCCGCTACTTTGAGCTGCTTTTCCCCCTGCTCGATTTGGTCGCTGCTGATTTTGTTCATCCCTGGGAGCATTTTCATCAATCCCCCCAGAGACCCCATGTTTTTCATCAGCCGCATTTGCTTGAGGAAGTCGTTAAAGTCAAATTGGGCGGAGAGCATTTTCTCTTGCATTTGCTCCGCATCGCCCATATCGACTTCCTCAGCAGCCCGTTCCACCAGGCTGACCACATCTCCCATGCCCAGGATGCGAGAGGCCATGCGGTCGGGATAGAACGGTTGCAGGGCTTCTACTTTTTCGCCGGTACCGATAAATTTAATGGGCGCGCCGGAAACGCGACGGATGGATAGGGCTGCCCCGCCGCGGCTGTCGCCGTCCATTTTGGTGACGATGGCACCGCTGACCCCAATTTGCTCGTGGAAAGTGCGGGTCAGGTTGGCGGCTTCCTGACCGGTCATGGCATCCACCACCAGTAGGGTTTCGTGGGGGGTAATGGCTTCTTTGATGCGCCCCAACTCGGCCATCATGTCTTGGTCGATTTGCAAGCGACCGGCGGTATCGATGATGACCGTATCGATGTTTTCCGCTTTGGCTTTTTCTACCCCTTCGCAGGCAATTTCCACCGGGTCGGCTGCAGTGCCCTTTTCAAATACCGGTATGTCAATTTGCTGCCCTAGGGTGACCAATTGGTCCACCGCTGCTGGTCGGTATACGTCTGCTGCCACCAACAGGGCGTTGCGTTCTTGTTTGCGCAGGTGCAGGGCTAGTTTGGCGGTGGCGGTGGTTTTACCGCTGCCTTGCAGACCTGCCATTAACACGATGGTGGGTGGGGTGTCGCTGTGCGCTAGGGGAACGTTGGTTTCCCCCATGACCTGGGTGAGTTCGTCTTGGACAATTTTGACGAATTGCTGGGCGGGTTTGACCCCCCGGAGAACTTCTTCTCCCTGGGCTTTGGTTTCTACTTCGGCAATAAAGTCTTTAACAACTTGAAAGTTGACATCCGCCTCTAATAGGGCACGGCGGACTTCCCGCAGGGCATCTTTGATATTGGTGGTGCTAATTTTGTCCTGGCCCCGCAGTTTTTTCCATGCGGACTCCAAGCGGTCAGAAAGGGCATCAAACATGGGTTGTGGTGCTAATTTCGCTTCAATATCGTTCGAGTTGGTTGGTTTGAGAAACGGACGCCCTGCTACACAATAGGTATTTGGCTGGAAACGGCAGGGCGGCTATTATAGTACTGGAGAAAAGTTTTGAGAAGGGGAGGCTTTCCCCTCAACGGGAACCACCAGAGCGAACGAGCAACAGACATTGTTTTTATTGTACCTGCGATCGCGCGGTTGTTGCCAATTTTCCTGGTTTGCCCGGCCAGATCTTGATAGTCACTGACCCCGCGCTAAAGCGACGGGGCTTGGGAACAGCCAGGTTCCCGTAGTAGTGGCTAGACCAAGAGCCGATAGTA
>NZ_LNDC01000069.1 GCF_001870905.1 Geitlerinema sp. PCC 9228 | reverse complement strand
CGGGGATGGGTTAGCATAGCGAATCTATCTAGGCACACCCGATGAAGCGAGAATCTCACGAATTCTATTCGTGAGAGTGTCAATTTAGGCAGACCAATTGGGGAAATCCAGCGAAACCATTGTTGGTTTGTATGAACAAAATCGATCGGACGGGGCGATCGCTGTTGGCGATTTTTCTCGTACCATGGCTGATATGCTGAGGCTGTCGATTGCGCATGGATAAAGAGCGTTCCAAACATTTCGAGTTCAACCTAACCGGATGCGGCATTTACCTGTTGGGGTTTGTCCTGGGAATTTTCATCCTGCGGACTGCCGTCCAAACAGTGGAACAATTGTGGCAGGCAACGGTGACCTTTGCCATACAACTGGCATCTGTGTCGTTGGTGGTGGCAGTGGCGATCGCGATTGCATGGGTGGGGTGGCGCTGGTACTCCCATCGCCAGCAGCGTCAAGAACAGTTGCAAGCCGCGTTTAGCCATTTGGTCGCTCTCAACCAGGGACGCATTTCGGTGTTGGAACTGGCGTTGCAAGCTAATGCCACCAGCGAACAAGCCAAAGCCTATTTGGACCGGCAAGCCCAGGAATTCACCGCCAACTTTGAAGTGGACGATCGCGGGGAAATTGCTTATTTATTTGCTTGGAGTACGCCGGAATCCCCTGGGAAACCAGAATCCCCCCCAGCGTCTAACAACAGCCAAATCAGTTGCTCCCATGTTTCTGAATTGCATCAAGCGGCCCTTTCCCGGCGACTACAAGTGAGTCCCAGCACCATCAGCCAGCGGAAAAACAAGTCAGATTTTGCTGTTTGGTCCCAACAAAAAGACCCAGCCGGCATTGCCTGGACCTACTGCAGCGAAACCAAAAAATTCTACCCACAAACCTAAGCACCAAAAAAATAGGGATTGGCAAGAGTCAATCCCTTTCTATTCCCTCGTGGGTGGCTTGCGCCCATCTGGCAAATCAATAGGCATGACGTCTGACCGTACCATCAGCATAGAGTTCCATGGGGATCAAGCGCAGTTTGCCATTGATTTTGATTTTGGAATAGACAATTTTTTGGAAAGGAATGTTGGTGTTGGGTTTGTAGTATGTCATGGCTAATTTCCTCCGAAAAGGGAAAAATTAAAAACATTAGCAAAAATAAATAGGCAAAAGAGTAGGGAGAAGGTAAAATTTAGATAGAAATCAAAAAACGATTTGAGAAAATTCTTTATTTCTTTTTCTCTATATTTATAGTGTGCCCCTTTTTAGGGGGAAGTACCGCGATCGCCGTCTCAATTTCGTGCGATCTTTGAGCAACAATGCGGTGATAATAGGCAAAGAGTAAGGTGACACCTATCACCTGCGTACGTCGGTTTTTCCCAGCCAACCGGAAAAAATTGTCATGAACCAGATCCATTCCCACTCCCAAGATTTACAAGCCACCCTCAACGCGATCGCCGAACAGTTGCAGGCACTTGCCGCCGACCATCAAGACAACCCCCAACAGTTGCTAGCTATTCTTCGCACCTTGGAGAAAACCCACCAGGAAATTCGCGATCGCTGGTTTCAACACGCCTTGCCAGACAACCGTCAAGATTTCTATACCTTATTACAAGATATTGAAGCCAACGGCGGCTGGCCCTACATCGAACGCATGCGCCTGCAAGCCTTGCTAGCCAGACTAGAAAACAACCCCCTAGACCCAGACTAGGTAGCAGTTTCCCTCCCCAGCAAAATTCTCCATTGGCTCAACAACTGCCCACCCGATCGAGTAAAATGGTCAGAGGTAGTCAAACCATCGGGCAGACCTACCGACCGACGGACCGCATATTTATTCAGAATCGAGGCTAAGGCATGGCTAGAGAAACTGCAGCAACCCCGGAAAAACAGAAAGCGCTTAACTCGGTCTTAAACCTCATCGAACGCAATTTTGGCAAAGGGTCCATCATGCGTTTGGGGGATGCCGCCAAAATGAAAGTGGAGACCATCCCCAGTGGTGCCTTGACCCTGGATTTGGCCCTTGGCGGTGGCTTGCCAAAAGGCCGTGTCATTGAGATTTACGGTCCCGAAAGTTCTGGAAAAACTACCCTGGCTCTCCATGCGATCGCGGAAGTCCAAAAAACCGGGGGAATTGCTGCCTTTGTAGACGCAGAACACGCACTCGACCCTTCCTACGCTGCTGATGTAGGGGTTGATATTGAAAATCTCCTCATTTCCCAACCCGACACGGGGGAAATGGCCCTGGAAATTGTCGATCAGCTGGTACGTTCGGTGGCGGTGGACATTGTCGTCATCGACTCGGTAGCGGCATTGGTTCCCCGTTCCGAAATTGAAGGGGAAATGGGAACTACTCAGGTGGGTTCTCAAGCCAGGTTGATGAGCCATGCACTGCGCAAAATTACCGGCAACATCGGCAAATCTGCCTGTACGGTGATTTTCTTAAACCAACTACGCCAAAAAATTGGCGTTACCTACGGTTCTCCAGAAACCACCACCGGCGGTCAAGCACTGAAATTCTACTGTTCCGCACGTTTGGACATTCGCCGCATCCAGACCTTGAAAAAAGGTTCCGACGAATACGGCATCCGTGCCAAAGTCAAGGTAGCGAAGAACAAAGTGGCCCCACCTTTCCGGGTGGCAGAATTCGACATTATCTTCGGCAAAGGCATCTCCACCGTTGGTTGCTTGTTGGATCTGGCAGAAGAAACCGGCATTATCAAACGCCGCGGTTCCTGGTACAGCTACGACGGCGATAATATTGCTCAAGGTCGAGATAACACCGTAGAGTACATCGAAAGCCATCCAGACATGTTGGAGAAAGTTCGCCAGCAAGTCCGGGAAAAACTGGAACTGGGTGCGGTGGTATCGTCGAATTCAGTCGCCGGTCAGAAAAGCGACGATAGCAACAGTAACGGTAGCGACGACGACAGCAGTGCAGAAACCGAGTCAGAATAAGTTCAAACGCTGTCGTTGACTTCCAGTTCCCCCTGGGTCAAAATCTTACTAATGTCCAGAATGGCCATCATTTTGTCTTGGTAAGGAGCTGTTCCCCGCAAATATTCATCGCGTGTGGTATGAACTGCCGCTGGAATCGGATCGATATCGGTAGGATAAACGTGGGTGATATCAAAAACTTCATCCACGGTCATACCCGCGACAATGTCTTCCACTTGTAAAACCACGGCTTTTTCCAGCGATCGCTTTTGGGAAAGGTCGAGGTTGAGCACTTCCCGCAGGTCGAATAGAGTGACAATTTCCCCGCGCAAATTCATGTTTCCCACCACCCATTGCGGACAGCAGGGAATAGGAGTTACCTGTAAAATATCGGTAAACTCCCGCACCATCTGCAAGTCGATCCCAAAATATTCCCCGTTCAACCCCACCACCGCCAGAGAAATGAAACCGCTCAAATCCTGACTTTCAGTGGTTTGCATGAGAGCTTCCGCTCGTTCGCGGAAAATAGAACGTTCGCTTTCGCTGGCATGGGGACAAAACAGACGCCCCTGGTCTGGCATATCTTGTTCTTCCAATTCGGTTTCGGTTGGCATTTCGGTACCTGGAGGGAGTTTTTCCGAGTAGCGAATGAGCGGTTCGCAAGCCAGTAAAATAATAATGCTGGTACCAATTCTAGCAAACCCCGAAATGAAATTATGGGTATGTGCTTGGAAGTCCCGACCGTAAGAAATTTCGCTGCTGATATCTTGGGGATCTATATTTTGAATTTCTTGGAGATCGTCTACAATAATTCCCATTTGCACGTCTTGCCATTGGATGACAACGACGCGATCGCTGAGTTGGTAAGGACGGCTTTTATACCCAAAACGCCGGTTCAAATCCATCACCGGCAAAATCTTCCCCCGCAGGTTGAGAACCCCAGCAATATCGGGAGGCGCTTCCGCAATCGGCGTTAGTTCTGGCAGCGAGAAAATTTCCTGTACGGCGGTAGCTTCAATGCCGTAGGTAGAATTATACAGTTCAAAAATGAGATAGGGAATGGGTTCCATAATCTCGCTCTCCTCGACTGTTCGTAGCATGGCTAGGGAATCCCTATGCTAACAAGGATACCCTGTTTCCTGGTCCTTCGGGGAGGTAAAAGAAAATGCGATCGCGATCGATTGAAGAGGTTTCTAAGAAAGCATCAAGTCGTTGACACCCATACACAAGCTGAGCTAGATTAAGATCGCATTTCCTATCTTTAAGCGGTCACGCGATCCAGCATCTCGCTAGCATTGACCATTGAAAAGAAAAGTCCCAAATTTGCAAGAAATAATCAGTGTATGGTTGTAGGAGGCGCAACGCGTGAGTAGGGGCGCTTCGCGAAGCGCCCTTACTCACTCACGCGTTGAGACCCTACCAGGTCAATTAGAAACTCCCAGAAAATTCTTGTTTTTCAGAAAAGGTATCATATGAAGCAATTCCTATTCTCAGAAAAAATCAAACGGCTGGCAGCATATGAGTATGCTCCTGTCCCCTTGCCTTGGTTTCTCGCGCAAGAAGTAGGTAAAAACAAGATTGCCAGTCAGATTCATCGTATTTTTCTCCAAGAATCTGCCACAGATAGACAATTTGGTGGCCGCAAACCAGTGCGAAAGCTTAAATATATAATTTATATAGCGCTTTTTACCGTTTTTTGGCCCGTACTTTCCGGGATTCGCGCCAGCGAGTACCTAAACAAAAATGGCAATTACGTTCAAACCTACCATCAAATAAACTTATGGATGCAATGGTTGCAGAGTTTTTATTTATCTGCCTTCTACAACATCCATCCCGATTCTTACTATAAATTCCGGCTTTGGGAACCTGCCAATAGGAAAAAAATAGCGCTCTACATTCAAGACTATAAAATCAAGACCCTCTTACCCTATCTCAATCGCAATATTGATGTAGAGCAAGTCCGCGATAAAGTTAGATTTTTTGAAGCCGCTTCTGTAGCCGGTCTTCCTATTATTCCCATCATTGCCAAATTGGATTCGTTCGGCAAAATTAAGTGGTACAACCCAGAAGAAAAGTTCCCGCAAAAAAATTTATTTATTAAATATACCAACTTATATTGCGGACAAGGTGCCGAGTATTGGGAATATGTTGAAGCAAATAAGTGGAAGTCTGGAGATCTTATGTTCGATGGTGCACATCTCGTAGAACATTGCTTGCAAAAAGCACAATATAAAACAGTTATCGTTCAACTAAATATCCAAAACCATCCCAGCGTAGCAAATTTCAGCCAAGGAGGACTTTGTACATTACGCGCCATCACCTATAAATTACCTTCCCAGCCGGCAAAAAGCCTCATTTCAAGTTGGCGGATGCCTAGAGGAGAGGAAAAAACCGATAATTTTGCAGGTGGTGGTCTGGTTGCTGGCGTATCCAACGAGGGGATCTTAACAGCGGCAGTCGCTAAAGATATTCGGTTGGGATCTTTTACAAACCATCCCGATACCAATGCTCAAATTCAAGGCACACAATTGCCCAGGTTTCAAGACATGGTAAACTTGGCTTTGAAAGCTCACGAATGCTTCCAAAAACCTTGTTTTATTGGTTGGGATATTGCACTCACTATGGATGGTCCGACGATTGTAGAAGCAAATACCACTTGGGGAACAGAATCTATAGAAATGCCTCACAGGCGTCCGCTGATGGAAACAGAATTTGGCGAAATCTATTGCCGTGCTTTAGAGCAAATGGAAGCTTAAAAGCAGCAGAAGACGCGATCGCTGCCATCTGTGAAAAAAAATAACACGCTTAAATTGTCCCGAATCTCCGGTAGAAGCGCTTCGTGAATCGTCCTCACTACAAGCAAAGTTTCAGAAAATCCATCCCATAGTTTTTTGCAGTTTTTTTAGACACACCACAAGTTTACCGAGCCTGGTTCGTCTTTTTTATTTGTAAAACTTATGTCCCATCAGCGAAGTTGGTATGCTATACAGTATACGTGAATACAAATTTTGTCATGATTTCATAAACGCTCCCAGCCGAAGCAAATAACTATTAGAAAACCAGAGATTGGCTATGCAGAACCAACAAACTTTGCAGATTCTTCCTGACGACAGCAATAACTCCAGTCGAGAAATTAACGTTGACTTTCTAGTCAATAACAAAAGCTACAAAATCTTCTTTCGCAGCTATAGGGAGCCGATTTTGACGGAAAACTACGAAGCTTTTGTCGCCACTGGTCTATTGCCTGCTATGAAAGTAGGCACAAATCAGTTAATTGCCAAAGGAGAAATTAGCGCTAAGTTTTTGTCAAACTTATCTACAATTCAAGATATCTACTGCGTATGGAATCCTGCGTTTCATCGAGTAGACGTTGAAAATATCAAATCGGTTTCCAAACCTGCTGCAACCGAACCAAGGGTAGGTACATTTTTCTCGGGAGGCGTGGATTCCTTCTATACCTTTTTAAAGCGCCAATCCGAAATTACCGACCTAATTTTAGTGCATGGTTTGGATATGCAACTGCAAGACTGCACTTTGAGGGAAAAAACCTCAGAAAAACTGCGGGAAGTGGCTGCAAACTTTGGTAAAAATCTTATAGAGATAGAAACCAATATACGCGAACTCCTCAATCGATATGTTGATTGGCGGGATTTTGGTCATGGCGCGACTCTAGCTGCAATTGGTCACCTACTATTTCCCCACTTTCAACGTATTTTTATTCCTGCCTCCCACACATATGCGGAATTGTTTCCCTGCGGAACCCATCTGGTTTTAGATCCACTGTGGAGTTCCGAGTCTCTGGAATTTGTTCATGACGGCTGCGAAGCGACGCGAGTAGAAAAAATTGCACTCATCGCCAAATACGATATTGCCTTGCAAAGTTTAAGAGTTTGTTGGAGAAATCCCAATAGTTCTTACAATTGTGGTCGTTGCGAAAAATGTCTGATGACCATGGTTGCTTTAAAAGCCAATAATGCCCTCAGCCGCTGTACAACCTTTGAGGAAACGTTAAATATCAAACACATTTCTAAACTGATTTCAGATAATGCCAATACACGTCCTTTTATCCAAGAAAATTTGCAAGCTCTGCGAACCAATAAAACCGATCTCCAGTTAGAAAAAGCTTTACAGAGCCTTCTCAACGAACCTATGTTTTCTCGTAAAATGAGAAGAAGTTGGCGAACCTTTACCGCCAAGTTGCAATCTAAATTAGCTAAGCTTTTGCTGATAGCGAAGAGAGGTTAGAATAGGGAATTTTGACTTCATTAGGGTGCATGGCTCCAGTTGATGTTCTCTGCTATAAAATCTTTCTACCATTTTCTTAACAATACGCAAGAGATAATAGGACATTTTTATAGGGGCACTTCACGAATTGTCAGCCTCTACCAGGGGAATTGGAAAATTTCAAACAATCGTTGTTTTTCAGAAATGCTAGAATAGCGAAAAAATGGCGTAGAGAAGTTGAATCGTATGAAAATTAACCTAGAGAATAGGATACCAATATTGCTGCCATTGAACGCTAGAACGCCCATTGTAGATAAACGTTCTTTATGAGTGACGTACCCATACTAACGAAAGAAATCGCTATTCTGCTGTTATTGCTGGTCGCCTGTCTGGGAGCTGTTTCCTTCAAACGCCTAAACTTTCCCTACACTGTGGGCTTGGTTATCGTCGGTTTATTTTTGGGATTGTTGGACTATAGCGGCTCGCCTCTGGAGTCGCTGCGTGCTTTAACACTTTCTCCTGATATAATTTTATATATTTTCGTGCCGCCACTTATCTTTGAGTCAGCCTTAAATCTGGATAACAAAGTTCTGCTACAAACTTTAACTCCGTCGCTGACTTTAGCTGGACCCGGATTGTTGCTGGCTACGGGGTTCATTGGTATATCTTTGTCTTGGGTGACTCCGCTTTCCCTAGGGCAAGCATTGCTGTTTGGTGCTTTGATTTCTGCTACTGACCCCGTTGCCACGATCGCTTTGTTTAAGGAATTGGGGGTGCCCCGACGGCTGACCATGTTCGTGGAAGGGGAAAGTATGCTCAACGATGCCACTGCCATTGTTCTATTTGACCTGATTTTGGTTGCGATCGCGAGTGGGGAAGTTGGTGCCAATACTGTAGAGAAAGCCTCCCTAGATGTTTTTACAACTTTATTTGGTGGCATCGTAGTTGGCGTTTTGGTAGCTACTGTCATGCGATGGGCGATCGCCGTAGCCGCCGACGATTATGCCATTCAAACCACCGTTTCCGCCATCATTGCCTACACCGCTTTTCTCACCGCCGAGCACTATCTGGAATTTTCTGGCGTTATTGCCGTAGTTAGTGCTGGTTTGATGGTAGGTCGCTATAGCGAATATCATCTCAAGCCTGATATCCGCAAATACATATACGAATTTTGGGAATATGCCGCCTTTATCGCCAACAGCCTCATTTTCTTGTTGGTGGGTCTAACCACCACCGGATTTCTTGGGAATATCAACGGCAATGACACAACGGTCTGGATCTCCATTGGCTGGGCGATCGCCATTGCGATTTTAGCGCGGGGGGCGATCGTATTTTCCCTGATTCCCTTGGTTAACCTATTCCAGAAAACAGCTCCCATTCACTGGCGTTTTCAGTTAGTGAGTTTTTGGGGAGGATTGCGCGGTGCGATCGCATTGGCACTGGCACTGAGTTTGAGCAGCGATTTTGCCCACCAAGAACTGATTATCTCCATGACCTTGGGAGTGGTTTTGTTTACCATCTTAGTCGAAGGTTCCACCACCAGCCAGTTGGTTCGCCTTCTCGGTCTCGACCGCCTTTCTATCCGGGAAGAACTGGCGCAATCGCAAGCGCGGGTATTTGCCAAAAAAGAAGCCATGCAGTTGCTTGACAAACTGGAAAACCAAAGACTGCTTTCCCCTGCCATTCTCAACTGCTTTCAAGAGCAATACCAACAAAGTTGCCAGCAAGCGGAACAATCCCTAGAACGTTTTTGGGAAAGTTTGCGAGAACAACCCACCCAAATGCGCCAGTTGTTTTGGTTGCAAGCGCTACAAATCGAACACCATGCTTATCGGGAATTGCACGATGAAGGTTTGATTTCGGGGTTGGTCTTAAAAAAATTGAGCCTCATGATGAACTGGAAAGGCGATAGCGTGCTTGCCAACCAAATTCCACCGCGGGTAGCGAAAACCAAAATGTTGGAAAATATGTGGGAGAAATTCCTTTTAAACCGCTTGCTGGTTTGGATTCCCAAACGGTACTGGTTGCAGAAACACCGCCTGCACGAGCTGACCGTTCGCTATGAATATTATGCCGCGATCGCGTATGTTTCGCAAAAAGTGATTAAAACCATCAAAAAATTGGCGCGGGAACAAGCTGTAGACGAAATTATTGCCTCCGAATGCATTGAATTTTACCAAAACAATGGCAAAGCGGCTTTTGAATGGATTGATAGTTTCGTCCAAGAACGCCCGGAACTCGCTTTTCCCATGCAAAGACAAGTGCTCCAACGGGCACTTGCCTTGCGGGAGTCAGAAACCATTGCCTATTTAGCCCATAAAGGAATCATCCCAGAAAGTGCCCTCGCTAAAATTCGCCAACAAATTCTCAGTTTTTAGATGACATTTACATAGCATTGAGCATTTGCTTGACTTCGGAAATGACAGCCTTGACAGCGATGCCTTCTTCGGGATAAAAAATAGAATCTTCGGGCAATTTTTCCAGCAGTCTCAAAGCATTTTCTAGCATTTTTCGGGCACGAATTAAATCGTTTTCTGCCTGATAAATAGACCCTAAATGCAAATAGGCAGAAATGGATTCTGGGTCTAAATACAGCACCCGCTTGAAAAACGATTTTGCTACTTCTAAATTGCCTTTTTCTGCTGCAATTTGGGCTAAAATATGGTAGGGTTGGGCAGCGTTGGCATCAATATCGAGGGCGAGCTGGCAGTAATAATTGGCACGATTGTACTCCCCCAAGTTGGCATGAGCCTGGGCAATTAAGGTATGTGCGGGCAATCGATAAATCGTATCTTCTAGGTAGGCTTCGGCTTTGGCAATCGCTTGACGATAGTAGCCCTGCTGCAGCAATGTTTCGGCTTGGGAAAATTGCGTTTGGGCAGCTGAAGTGGTTTGGGAATTTTCTGGTGTCGATACTGTTGTTTTTGGATGTTGTTGGGAGAGGGGTTGGCGGTGGGGCGTGTTTTTTTTAGGAAGAGAACGCTTGGGAACGGAACGCGGGTGGGAAGGAGGCTGCCACTGAACAAAAGAGACACTTGGTGGTGGCAGTGGCGGCGCAGATGTCTCCGGTGTGGGCGTTTCGCAGCGTTGGTAGGCAATGGATTCGGGGAAAATCCGTACCCGAAAAGGAGATAAATCCTGTCCGTATAGTTCTGTATGGGCGGTGAGCAAATAGCCCCGCTCTCGCAAAGTATTGTAGAATTTTTTTAAAACCGAACCAATGGCTTCTGGTTGGAAATAAATAAATACATTGCGACACAAAATTAGATCCATTTGCGAAGCGTAACTGGCGGGGTCTCCCAAGCGATCGCGGACCAAATTGCCGTAGCGAAAGGTCACCAAATTGCGAATTTTATCATCCAATTTCCAGCCAGTTTGTTGGTAATGAAAGTAGCGTTTTTGCAGTCGTTCGGAAGTGAGTCGAAAGGACCAATCCCCATAAATTCCTATTTTCGCTTTTTGCAGAACATTTTGATTGATATCCGTTCCCAAAACCAACAAGTCCCAATTTGGTAAATCCGGTAGCAATTCCCAAAGCAAAATCGCCAAAGAATAAGGTTCCTCGCCACCAGCACAGCCAGCACTCCACAAGCGCAAAGAAGGTCTGCTGCTTCCCTCTTGTTGCTGTTGGGCGCGCCGCCAAGCAATCAACTGGGGTAAAATTTTCTCCCGCAGCAGGGCAAACTGACCGCGATCGCGAAAAAAATAACTTTCTGTATTGGTGAGCAACTGTGCTAGAATACGCCATTCGTTTTGGGCTGGTGAGTTGCCCTCTGCCGTTAAAGCACTTTCCTGCAAAAATTGATAGTACTGCGATGCAGAAGTCAGATTTAAAATCCGCATCCGCTGTTCGATAATTTGCCGCACAACCTGTTGGTCTTTTTCGCGAACGTACAACCCCGTACGCTTGGCAATCAGTTGAATAAAATCTTGGAGAAAATCCATCATCAAGTTTCAATTGTTCGGTGAAAATAGCGTAATTTTCTAAAAATTGCGACTGGCAAAGTTATAGCGATCGCTGCGGTAGCTACAATGATTTTTGACAATTATCGCAATGCCCGCAACGAAAGGAACGCGCCGCCTCAACGAAACCAAACGCACGCAACAAAAACTGCCAGCGACATTGGCAGGTGGTTAAATACTGCTGCATTTCGCGCACTGCCTTTTCTTGGGAAGATTGACTCCCACCGGCTGCTTGATGAATTTGGTAGCGAAACGGGTCTTTCCAGCTTAACCTACCGCCAGCATGCAGCAAAGAAAGCGCAATGGGAGCTTGGCGGAATTGTTGGGCCACAGTATCCACATGGCCAGTAGCGGGAATTTTTGGCACCAATTGTTGGGCAAAACGGTACTGTTCCCGCTGCCGTTCGGTGAAAAACCGACGCCTTTGTTTGTCTTCCGGATCTAAAAGTCCGGTGGGTTCGCTTATCAAAGTGAGAGCGCGGGCGGGTTTGCCATCTCGACCAGCACGACCCACTTCCTGAACGTATTCCGAAAGCAAAATGGGGGCGTGGAAGTGAACCACCCAACGTACATCAGGCTTGTTGATTCCCATACCAAAAGCCGAAGTACAAACCACAAACTGAATTTTCCCCGCAATCCAATCGTTTTCCAACTGCCGCCGCTTTTGGGGGCTTAAACCAGCGTGGTAGCCTGCCGTGGCAAATCCCAACTGCGACAGCCAAGCAGCCAAATTTTCGCTGTCTTTGCGGCTGCGAACGTAAACCAGCCCCGAAGCCCCGCGATGCTGGCGAATGTGCCGTAGCAAGCGTTGTTTTCTGCCCCGGGGAGTCCAGGCGATTTGGACTTGTAAGTGCAAATTGTCTCGATAGGGATTGAGGAGAAATGCCTGGGGTTGTTGCAGCTGCAAGACTTGGCGAATGGTGGTTTGGGCTTGGGGATTGGCAGTGGCGGTAAACGCAGCGATCGCGATGGGATGGTTGGTTGGTTTCTGTTGCTGCAACGCCGGTCGGACAGCCCCCAAACGTCGGTAGGCCGGACGAAAGGTATCCCCCCACTGGACTAAACAGTGGGCTTCGTCTAAAATTAAGCCATTGATGGGTAAGTCCCTTTGGCATAATTGCTGCCAAACGGGCTGGCTGAGTAGGGTTTCTGGAGACAGGTACAGCAACCGCAATTGATTTTTGGCTAGCAAAGACAGGGTTCGGCGTTTTTGCTGGCGCGGCAGTTCGCTGTGGAGGGAAGCTGCTGGCAGTCGTTTCTCGCGCAGTTCCTCTACTTGGTTTTCCATTAAAGCAACCAGTGGCGATACCACTAGGGTCAACCCGGTTTTCAGCAAAGCCGGCAGCTGGAAACAAATAGATTTGCCACCGCCAGTGGGCATGACCACCAGTGCGTCTTCCCCGCTACTCAAGCAGCGGACAATTTCTCCTTGGGGAGGGCGAAAGTCATGGTATCCCCAAATGCGTTTGAGTTGCGATCGCAGTTGCGACAGGTCGGGCTGGTTCATATAAATCCTCGATATGTTTGGAAGCCCTGTCGCTTGAGCGCAGGAAGGAACAACGAACGGCGACTTTAGTCGCCTTCCCCAACAAGGGGGAGAACGAAAAGAGGTACAGTTTACGTTCTTTCCGGTTCTAGCCGGAATCGCCTACCTTGTACGCCGTAAGGTTCGCCTCGCTAATGTTATCGGTCGGTACGATTGGAGGCAGCACCGTTTTCCCCCTGGTCCAACTGTTTAACTGCTCGGTTTTAGAGTATGGGACTGGCGTCGCCTCCCAAGGTAGGAAAAGGTAGGAACTTGAACACTTGCCGATAACGTAGCCCTCAAAGGGCTGAGGCTGGTCAGCTACCTAAAGATAACAGGCACGAAGCCCCGTCTCTCTACTATGGGGTGCTGACGGTGGAAGCAAAGTTGGTTGGTTAAGGGGATTTCTCCTTTCTATTGTAGGATTTTCTATGGAAATTATTGCCCATCGCGGCTATAGTGCGATCGCACCGGAAAATACCATACCTGCTTTTACCGCTGCTGTAGAAGCGGCCGCGGATTCGGTAGAATTGGACGTACAAGTGACTGCTGACGGGGTACCGGTGGCTTTTCACGACCGCCATACCGCCCGCGTTACCCAAATGCCGGGAACTATTCGGGAAAGAACCTGGCAGCAGCTACAATCGTTGGATGTGGGGGCTTGGTTCGATCCTCGCTTTGCTGGTACCACTATTCCTAGTTTGGCGGCTGTCTTGCCGGTGGTGGCACAAGTTCCCCAGTCGATCTATCTAGATGTGAAACCCTACTGGGATTGGCAAGAAAAAGAAGTCCGACAGCTGGCAATGTTGTTGCGGGAGGTGGGGATCGAACAACGGTGTATTGTCTATTGCGACAACCAGCGGTTCGTACAGCAGTGGCAACAGTTACAGACGCGCACTATGATGGGGTCTATTGTGACTTCTGTGGATGGGTTTCTTTCCCGACTGACAGAGGCAACGGCTGGGGAGGTTTTGATTAGCGAATATCGGGTTTTGCTGGCTAAACCGGATTTGGTGGCTATGGCTAGAAACCGAGAAATGGATGTGGTGGCTTGGACGGTGGATAGCCATCAAGAGTGGGAACAATTGAAGGCAATGGGCATATCGCGGATTGTCACCAATGTTCCTGGAGATATTGGGTTGTAGGTGATGACGGAAATTGTAGCAGCGGCTGAATATGTTTGTCGGGAGAAGGTGAATGTATACGACGGTCCGCACAGCCTTTCGGTGGCCACGCAAGCGTCTGCCGGTCGCCATTTGCAAGTTCTGGCGGTACAGACAGAAGCGATCGCTATTCGTTTGTGCGAAGATGAGTATCCCGGCTGGGTGAAACGACAGGACCTATCTCTGTTGGAACCAGCTCAGGTTTGCTACCAACCGGTTTCGCGATCGCCTGCCGAGATCCAGCAACGCTTGCCCCAGGCGATCCAGTATGCCAAACAAGCCATGCAGGTGCCCAATCAATACGTTTGGGGGGGGACGGTACCTCCCAATTACGACTGTTCCGGGTTGATGCAAGCGGCTTTTGCTGCGGCTGGGATTTGGATTCCTCGGGATGCTTACCAACAGGAAGCGTTCTGCGAAACTATTGGATGGGAAAACGCACGGCCGGGGGATTTGGTGTTTTTTAGCGATGGCGATCGCATCGACCACGTAGGATTGTATTTGGGAGAGGGATCCTACATCCACAGTTCTTCCCCCAAACACGGCAACGATGGTATTGCCATCAACCGGTTGCAGGAAACCGCCAATGTGGTAGAACGATATTACTACCAACGCTGGCACAGTATGGGTCGCGTTGCCCACAGCTACCAGCCGCTCAACTGCGAAAAAAAATCAATCAAACAACCACCTCCATAAATGGAAGTGGTTGGGATGGGTTAACTTAAGGTTTTTAGAAATTGCTGCAATGGTTTACAAGGCAGAACCGACGCCAACGTAAGAACCATAGAAGAAAATACCGACAACGGCGATTACGCCGAGTCCGGCAATCGTCGCCACAAGCCACAGGGGAATTTTACCGTTTTGAAACACAGTCATTACCTCTCAACACTTGATTTGATTAAAACGTTCTTGAAAGCAGAACTAGACCTAGCCTAGCCCAAGGTAGGGGAAGCGAGACGGAAACCGTCCCATAGAACGGACCATGGGCGATCGCCGCTCGCTGGTAACAAATCTTGCTAAACTTCTACCGCAAAACCGGTACGACCGCAACCGAAACAGCGGCCTTTTTTAGTTGAAGAAATAGCTGGAAAACAGGATACCAAGAACGAAAATTAACAACAAGCCCAGGTACAAAGACGTACGATTTAACTCAACGGGTTGATTGTTGGGGTTGGTATTGCGCTGTGGCATGGTTCCTCCTAGCGTTGAATGAACTGCATGGCGGCAATAGCGCCTAGGAAAAATACGGTGGGAATCGCCAGGGTGTGAACGGCTACCCAGCGAATGGTGAAAATGGGATAGGAAACGGGTTCGTTAACGTTGCGGTTGGTCATGGGACTATCGCTCCTTTTTGGTCGCTATTTTTTACCAGTGAATTTGTCAAGTTCTTCTTTGGTGTTAAAGCGATCGCTAACAATCGGCAATTCCAAACGTTCTTGGGTATAATATTCGTCCGGACGCGGCGTCCCAAAAGCGTCGTAAGCCAAGCCAGTGCTGACAAACAGCCAACCGGCAATGAACAAAGCCGGGATGGTGATGCTATGAATCACCCAATAACGAACGCTGGTAATAATGTCAGAAAACGGACGTTCGCCAGTGGTGCCTGACATAAGCATTTCCTCCTAGAAACGACAACAACAACGAAATGGCAAAAACTCCATTCTCTATGATATAGAATGAAGGCAATTTTTGACGGGCGCAGGTATACTTACTGGAAGCGGATTTGCTGGTTATCCCGTCGGCGCGATCGCTTGCGATCCGGCATATTTTAACAAAATGCCCCGCTGACCGATAACAAATCCAGTTTCGGGGCTGAAGAACTTCACCCGATAGAAATTTGCCGGAATTTTTTCTACATCGCGGTCTTTGTACCAATTTTTACCGCGATCGGGACTGTAAAGCAACTGGGCGCTGCCCCCAGCCACCCAAAGCTCTTGGTCGGTACGGTAGGCTAAATCCAACAATCCCCAACTGGTGGCAAACTCCGGATACATGGGTTCGGTCCACTCTTCGGGGTTGTCAGCCTTGGTCAGCTGTACCTGGCCGCCGCGCGCGAGCAACCACAAATGACCTTGGGGGTCGTATCCCATATTTTGCAAGCGTCGGGACGTATTGCGCTGAAAAGATTGCCATTCATCCTGACCCGGTTCCCAGGTGGAATAGAAATTGCCGCGGGAGGAAACCGCCACGTACCCACCATCGGGAGAACGGGAAATATTGCGCATCACCCCCGCCGCATCTTGTACCATGGCTTTCCAGTTTTGACCGCCATCTTCCGTGCGATAGATAGCACCAACGGTGGTGGTCATTTCTGCCTGGTTGCTTCCCAAAGCCACAATGGTACGCGGTTCCCCGGGAAGTTCCGCGCTGATGGTAATGCGCGACCAAGTTTCACCGCCATCTTCGGTATGCAAGATGACAGCCGGTTCGCCGACCACCCAACCTTCATCGCCAGCAAAACTGACTGAAGACAAGCGTACCTGCTCCCGTTGCGGTAAGTCTAGTTGCTGTTCTTGCCAGGTTTGCCCCCCATCATCGCTTTTGAGTAGGGTTCCTTGGCTCCCTACCAGCCAACCGTGTTGCAGGTCGTCGGCAAAGGTGATATCCAGCAAATTGCTTTCTGTGGGGAGTTCGATAACTTGCCAGGGATTTTCGTCCAAACTCGGAACGCTACTGCAACCAGCGATCGCTAGCAGCACCACGCAAAATGTTAAAAGTTGTTTCCAACCTCGTACGATCGAACTCATAATTAAAGATCAAAGGCGCTAGTGTTAAGATGTATGCTTGCGATTTTGCCCTTCGCTGCCTGGCAACGAAAAGCAGAAAATCAATTCTACTCAAGGCCGTAAAAACTCATCAAGAAGAGAAAGCCCAAAATTAAAGCCCCGAAAATCAGGAGGTTCTTTTGTCCCGGGGTGAGGGTGTTCACGCCGAAACCGTAGTTAAAGTTTTCTCGGAATCCCGAGGCTTTCCCCACGGGGCCTTTATTTTCAAATCGCATTTTGCCAGCACCGCAGACCGGACACCGCCAAGAAGTCGGTAAGTCTTTAAAGTCGGTGCCAGGGGCAACCTTGCCTTTGCTGTCTCCTTTGGCGGGTTCGTAAATATAGCCACAAGAGAGACACTCGTACCGGTCGAGTTCTGTTGGGTCAACAGGTGGGCTACTCATGTTCGGTGACAAAATTTAATATTCTCTATCAATAATATTAGAAAAGTTGAGCGACCGGAAAAAGATTTATTGGCAAATTCGGTCACACCAGGGGTCTCAAGAAAAGATTTTATCGCGATCGCCTAGAACCTGGCTGCGTATAGATCCCAATATCTTTATAATGTAAAGATGTAAATAGGTAGTTACAAACCCTTGTCGTAGGAATTATTGCCCGTGTTTGCATTAAGTGGATACGAATACTTTCTTGGCTTTCTGATGATCTGCAGCCTGATTCCAGCTATTGCCCTGGGAGCTTCTTGGTTGCTGCGACCCAAACCCAAAGGCATCGAACGGACGATTACCTATGAATGCGGCATGGAACCGTTCGGCGGTGCCTGGATTCAGTTCAACATTCGTTACTACATGTTTGCCCTGGTTTTCGTCGTGTTCGACGTGGAAACCGTTTTTCTGTATCCCTGGGCGGTGGCCTTCAATCAACTCGGTTTGTTGGCTTTTATCGAAGCCCTCATCTTTATCACCATTTTAGTCGTGGCACTAGTCTACGCCTGGCGTAAAGGAGCATTACAATGGTCATGAACGAAAATCCTGCCACCGAACAAGAACAAAAAGAGAAAATTCTCAATCCGCCCCAACGCCCGGAAGTCACCCAAGAACTTACTGAAAACGTCGTACTTACCACCCTAGAAGACCTGCACAACTGGGCACGTTTGTCAAGCCTTTGGCCGATGATGTACGGCACGGCTTGCTGCTTCATCGAGTTTGCCGCTATGATTGGCTCTCGGTTCGATTTCGACCGCTTCGGTCTGGTCCCGCGCAACAGCCCCCGGCAAGCCGACTTATTGATTACCTCGGGAACCATTACCATGAAAATGGCCCCGGCTGTGGTCCGGTTGTACGAACAAATGCCCGACCCCAAATACGTTATGGCTATGGGGGCTTGCACGATTACCGGTGGGATGTTTAGCGTTGACTCTACCACGGCGGTTCGTGGTGTAGATAAGTTGATTCCGGTGGATGTTTATATTCCTGGATGTCCTCCCCGTCCGGAGGCTATCATGGATGCGATCGTGAAGCTGCGCAAAAAGGTCAGCAACGAATCCACCCAGGAACGGGGACAAATCCAACCCAGCCACCGCTACTACACCCGACCCCATCAAATGAAAGCTGTATCTCCGATTTTGACCGGAGAATACCTGCGCACCCCCGAACGGCAAGCCCCTCCGAAAGAACTGACCGAAGCGATGGGAATGCCCGTACCACCTGCGTTAAAAGCATCGCAAAAGGAGGAGTCCTCTCGTGGCTGAAGAAACCAACCAACCCCAGACCACCGAACAAGAACAGTCGGTGGTGGAAGCTGGTCCGGTATCCCAGTGGCTTTCCGAAAACGGCTTCCAACATACTTCCCTGGAAAGAGACCACAGCGGTGTGGAACTGATTCGGGTGGAAAAAGATTATTTAATCCCCATTGCCACCGCTTTGTATGCCTACGGTTTTAACTACCTGCAATGCCAGGGAGGTTACGATACCGGACCGGGAGGCGAACTGGTTAGCTTTTACCACTTAATCAAAGTCCAAGACGATGTTACCCAACCGGAAGAAGTACGGGTAAAGGTCTTCCTGCCCCGGGAAGATCCGCGGGTTCCTTCCGTTTACTGGATTTGGAAATCTGCGGACTGGCAAGAACGGGAAAGCTACGACATGTACGGGATTATCTACGAGGGGCATCCGAATTTGAAACGGTTGCTGATGCCAGAAGACTGGGTCGGCTGGCCCCTACGGAAGGATTATATTTCTCCCGACTTCTACGAACTGCAAGACGCTTACTAAAGCGTGGGAGCATGGGAGCATCGAGGGATGGGAATATTGCCATTCTCTCCGACTCCCAACTCCCATCAATCCTGAATATTGGGACAAATTGTGCGACTGGCCCGTTCTGGCGGGGGATTTTCTTGCCAGCCAGACAGTAAATTGGTCAATTGCTGCCGCAATCGTTGCAAAGCGGCCATTTGTTGGTCGATAGCTTCTAGTTTTTGTTCTAAATGTTGCTTGATTTCACCGCAGGGAAGTTCGCCGCGGTCGTATACTTGTAGAATTTCTGTAATTTCTTTGAGACTCAATCCTAACGATTGTGCTTGTTTGATAAATGCCAACCGTTGCAATACTTGTGGGTGAAAGAGGCGATAGCGAGCGGGCGATCGCCAAACGGTCGGCACCAGCAATCCCAACTGTTCGTAGTAGCGGATGGTTTTAATGGAAATACCGCTTTGTCGGGAAACTTCTCCAATCTTCAAAAAGTCTCGATCGCTTCCCACAGCAGAATCAGCCATACAAAAATTATCCCACCTAACAGCTTAACGGCGTCCTTTGGGAGCAGGTTTGGGTGTTGGTTTTAACGTAGGTAACTGGCTTTGCGGCGACTCCGGCAGAAAATACGCCGGCGATCGCAGCGGAATGGCTTGAGGACGCCGCTGCCACTTCCACCAACGCCACACCAACGCCACCGCCACCACACTCGCTCCAAACGTGGCTAGCGACCAGCTTTCGCCAATTCCCCCAATCGCCACATCCATGACGCCAGCTACAATCAAGAAACTGGAGATGGGTTCTTTTTTATAAACGGATTTCCAAAATCGAGTCAAGGGAACACCAAGCATGGCTCACGGAAAATCTTCGAGCAGTTTCCATTCTCTCCCATTATACCCGGAATCGCCTCCCCGGCACCGGGTCATGTTTTCCTCGCCCATGTTTTTCGGGCTGGTCGAGCGAACGGCACGGCCTGACCCCTGATAGGGCGGTTTAACCGTTAACAGCAGGGAGACCAACACCGAAAGCATTTGTAGGTACCACGATCCTAAAAACCTAGCCCCAAAGGGCGAAGGGCTGTTCAGCTACCTGAAGCTGGAGGCATGAAGCCCCCGTGCTTCAACCGGGGAGGCTGACCTTCTACATTCAATCATGGGTACAAAATAGCGAACAAATGCCTATCTACGATTCTATCGTACCCAAAATTGTCCTTGCTTGCGAACTACCAGCGAACCTACCATGCCCAGCGATCGCTCGGCTCGAATTGCCGTTCCCACTAACAATCCCCAAGACCCCGATTTCATCGTCCCCACCGGGGGAGAATTCGATGGCGTTGTCCCTATCGGCAGCGACGGCAACATCAACTGTACCGGGAGTTTGCTAACCACCGGTCGCCACCTCCTTACCGCCGCACACTGTTTTAACTTCCAGCAACCAACCCCCAACTTATCTCCCAATCCCAATAACTATAGCGTTTATTTTGATGTGCCCACCGGTCGGATAACCGCCAGCATCGCTGATATTGTGGTACATCCCCAGTGGCAAAATGACGATAGCTTCAACAACGATATTGCGATTATCGAACTGGCAACCACTGCCCCAGAAACCGCCAATCGCTACAGCATTTATACGCAATTTGACGAAGTGGGTCGGGTTATGCAAAGGGTGGGATACGGCATCGCTGGAACCGGAGAAACTGGCGAAGGGAGCGATCGCACGGCGGTCAAACGCATGGGATGGAACCGCTACGATGCCTTGGCAGATTGGTTGAATGTGGAACCAGATATCAATATCGTTCCCGGTACCCAACTGGCGTACGATTTTGACGATGGCACCCCGGAACACGACGCCATAGGTAGGGAATTTGGCATTCACGATTGGGGATTGCCAGAGCGGGAAGTAGGTAGCAGCCGCGGCGATTCCGGCGGACCTTCTTTTATCGACGGCCAAATTGCCGGTATTGTCTCCTCGGGTTGGTCTTCCAGCATTCCGGGGGTGGATGTAACCAATGAAAACGACACGAGTTTTGGGGAAATTTTTACCGATACGCGGGTTTCTGCTTATGCCGGTTTTATCGGTCGAACCATTGCCAATTCCCTGGCTGGCGATGACGTGTTGGCAGGCACCAACCGCGACGATATTCTCAATGGGAATCAAGGCAGCGATCGCTTGTTGGGATGGGCTGGCAACGATACCCTATTTGGTGGTCGGGGAACCGATCGTTTGGAAGCTGCTAGTGGCCACGATATTCTCAACGGCAATCTAGAGAACGATTTTCTAACAGGCGGTAACGGGAACGATTGGCTGTTTGGCGGCCAGCAAGCAGATTCCCTAGAAGCAGGGTTGGGAAACGATACCCTCAGCGGCGATTTAGGAAAGGATACGTTACTGGGGGGTGGGGGAGAGGATGTGTTTTGGCTGCGCACGGCGGCGGCAACCAACAATCCCCAACAAAGCGATCGCATTGAAGACTTTTTGCCTGGTAGCGATCGCATTGGCTTCGATACCCCTATTTCTCTATCTAGCGATATTCGCATGCAAACCGGCACCCTGGACAATTCCCCGGGGACATTTTTGCAATCCAGCCACGGCCATCTCATTTTTGGTTTTGTCCCTGGCCTCTCCCCCGACCAACTTGCAGGAACTTTTACCCACGTTGCCATACCATAAATCGGTATTTTGCCAACATCAATTAGCCAGCAGACAAGATACACTAAAGATAACCAACTTTTCTCGAAAACCTTCCCTCATCAAGCTTGCAAGGCACAGCATAGCGAAATATCGTCAATGTCTAATAAGATGCAATTACAAAAATTTCAAAGCCGGCAACCGGCTCGCAAAACCCAAAAACAGAGCGGATATCAATTTTTAGATGCCGCTTTGGGTATGATATCGACCAGAAGCTTTCCCGCCATTGTGGGAACCGCCGATATGATGGTGAAGTCTGCTGGCGTGACCTTAGTCGGCTACGAACAGATTGGTGGGGGATACTGTACGGCGATCGTACGGGGAAAAATCGGAGATATTCGCCTGGCGGTAGAAGAAGGTGCCAAAGTGGCCGAACAATTCGGTCAGTTGGTGGCCAAATCGGTGATTGCACGACCAATGCCCAATTTAGAGGCGGTTTTTCCTTTGGGGAGCAATTTGCTGCAATACATGCAACACCCATCGGGATACAGTCGCGTGAGCAACGAGGCGATTGGCCTGGTGGAAACTCGGGGATTTCCGGCGATGGTCGGTGCCTGCGATGCGATGTTGAAATCTGCAGATGTGTGGCTGTCTGCTTACGAAACTATTGGCGATGGCTTGTGTACGGCGATTATCCGCGGTTCCGTTTCGGATGTGGCGGTGGCTGTGGAAGCTGGCATGCACGAAGCGGAAAGAATTGGCGATTTGAATGCGGTGATGGTGATTCCCCGGCCGTTGGACGATTTGGAACAAACCCTGCCGATGGCCAGTTGTTGGCTGGAAGCGGAAGTAGAAGAACAGCAACAACCAGCTCAACCGGTGGTACAGCTGCGTTCTGCCGACAAATCTCCTGCTCCAGAACCCGAGAAACAAGAGCAAACGGAAACCGAAACCGAATCGGAACCGGTGAAATTGCCGGAGTTAGATAAGTTAAAAATCAAACAAGAGGAAACCGATACTGAAACTCGGGATGGCCAGGAAAGCTAGCGTTGACTACTCCGCTGTTTGCGGGTTAAGTTTTCCTCGCCAATGTGATTTCGGCTTTTTGCGTCCGCCGCACTGGTTTTTGTCAATCACCT
>NZ_LNDC01000068.1 GCF_001870905.1 Geitlerinema sp. PCC 9228 | reverse complement strand
GGGATGGACTAGCATAGCTAATCCATCTAGGCACACCCAATGAAGCGAGAATCTCACGAATTCTATTCGTGAGAGTGTCAATCTTTTCCTCTTCCCAACTACTGCCAGCCAGCTTGTTGCATAATCCGCAAAGCTTCGGGATTGTTCTTACCAAAGACAGCCGCACTCACGTCGTCTTCTTGAAACTGACCGAAACTAGCCAGTTCTTCATCCAGAGGAACGTTGGCGCGTACGGGATATTCGTTATTGCCTTTCGCAAAGATTTCTTGGGCTTCATAGCTAACCAAATATTCTAAAAAGGCTTTAGCAGCTTCGGGATGGGGAGCTGTTCGTACTACACCAGCACCACTGATGTTTACGTGAGCTCCCCGACCGCGTTGGTTGGGGAAGAAAGGTGCCACTTGGCGCGCAATTTCCCGATCGCTTTCGTTGTCGGATTCTGCCAAACGGGCGAGATAGTAGGTATTGGCGATCGCGAGGTTCCCCACACCGGCAGCACAGGCACGAATTTGGGCGGTATCGTTGCCGGTGGGTCGGCGGGCGAAATTGCTCACCAAGCCTTGACACCATTCTAGGGTTTCTTCGCTACCGTGAGCAGCTATCAGGGAACCAACTAAGGATTGGTTGTAAATATTGCTGGAAGAACGAACCAAAATTTGCCCCTCCCATTTGGGGTTGGCTAAGTCTTCGTAGGTGGATAAATCAGTAGGATTGACGCGATCGCGGTTGTACATAATCACGCGTGCCCGTTTGGATAGCCCGAACCAATGACCTTCTGGATGGCGCAAATAAGAAGGAACGACTGATTCTAGGATATCCGATTGGACGGGAGCAAACAAGCCTTCACGGTCAGCGCGCCACAAACGCCCAGCATCGACGGTGATTAAAACATCGGCAGGGCTGTTGCTGCCTTCGCTTTTGATGCGTTCGATGAGTTCGTCGGAACCCGCTTCGATGAGATTGACGCGAATGCCAGTTTGTTCGGTAAAGCCATTATACAGCCGTTCGTCGGTATCGTAGTGGCGGGAGGAATAGAGGTTCAAAACGCGACTTTGGGCAAGCAGCGAGGATTTTTGCTGTTGGGCACCAGCACTCGAACCTGTAGCCATTTGGGTTAGAGTGAAGGCGGCAAGGGCGGAACCGCCGGTTAAAAAGGCACGTCTGGTCAGTTTGTTCATGGTGAATGTCCTTTGCAATGAAGGTTGAGTTGCAGCCAGTAGCCATCTATTGTTAGATATTGTGGCGTTTAATGCAATAGATTTTCGATAATTTTTGGAGAAATTTTTGGGAAAGCTTGGGTTTGGAGATTAGTATGGCGCTATTTTATTGAAAATGATTTTTATTTTTTGGCAGCACAAGGACAATCTCCCTTAAGATAGAGAAATCGAACATCCAATTGTATCGAAAATAGGGTTCATGACAGCAACGACCGTTCCCCAACTACCTACCCAAGAGGAAGCCCTTTCCCTCATTGACCAAGTTATCCAACAGTCACAAGCCGAGGGGGTTTTCGTTACTTTACAAGCGGCGAATGAGAATCTCAGCCGTTTTAGCGAAAATCAAATTAGTCAAAATATTCAAACCAACCAAGCCCGACTCACAATTACCAGCTATTACGGGCAACGCAGTGCCTCCACAGCAACCAGCGAACTAGACCCAGAAGCGATCGCGCAAACCGTACGGCGATCGGAAGAATTTGCCCAAATTGCCCCGGAAGACCCGGAATGGGTACCTTTGCTGGAACCGCAAACCTACGAAGACCGACAGCCAGCTTTCGATACGGAGACGGCGAATTTATCCCCCATTACCAGGGGAGAAATGGTCCAACAGGTGTGCGATCGCACTTCTAAAGCCGGGGTGAATGGTTCCGGAACCTTAAGCAGCGACACCTCGGTTTTGGCGATTGGCAATTCCCTGGGATTGCGGGCATTTCAGCAAAACACCCAAGCCAATTTTAGCGTTACCGCCCGCATCGATGACGGTTCCAGTTGGATGCGTCGCAGTGCTTGTGCGGTGGGAGATTTGCCCATGGTGGAACTCACGGAAAACGCGATCGCGCGTGCTTGTCAGTCTCGCCAGCCCCAGGAAATCTCACCAGGAAAATATCCAGTGGTGTTTGAAGGAGCGGCTTTAGCAGATTTGCTGTTTTTTCTTATTTTTAATTTAGACGCGCGGGCAGCCGACGAAGGACGTTCTTTCATGTCGCGTTACAATGATACTGGCGAAGTGGTGGGCAATTACTTGGGCGAATCTTTATTTAGTCCCTTGGTACAAATTGCTCGGTATTCCGGGCATCCAGCATTGCAGTTGAGTCCGTTTTTCCGGGATGGTTTGCCCAATTCCTATTTGGATATTGTGCGAGACGGGGTACCGCAAGCATTGAGTTACAGCCGCTACTGGGCGCAACAGCAGGGAAAACAGCCTACGGGGATGTTCTTGCCGGTGGTGATGGCTGGTTCCGACCGCAGTACGGCAGATTTGATTGCCCAGACGGAACGGGGGATTTTTGTGAGTCGTGCTTGGTACGTACGTTACGTGAATCCGCGAACGTTGGAGGTAACGGGGATGACGCGCGATGGTACGTTTTGGATTGAGAATGGGAAACTGGCTTATCCCATTAAGAATTTGCGGTTCAATCAGTGTTTGCCGGATATGATGGCACAGGTGGATGCGTTGGGAACGCCGCAAAGATACGGTATGAGTGTGGTTCCTAGCGTGCGGGTGCGCGAGTTTCACTTTAGTAGCATTACCGATAGCGTTTGAAGAGGTTTGGGGACGGATGAATTTAGAAAAGCGCATTGCTAATATATTTCGCATGAGCGACGAGGTATGGCAGCGTCATGCCCATCCTGGGAGCGTTTGGAGTCGAACGGCGGCTCTGCCGTTGCTGGTGGTGGCGGTTTGGAGTCGTGCGTGGTGGGGATGGTGGTCGTTGGTACCTGTTGCGATCGCGCTTTTCTGGATTTGGGTCAATCCCCGTTTGTTTCCCAAACCCGCTTCTACGAATCATTGGGCTTCTAAGGCAGTGCTTGGGGAGCGTGTATGGAGCGATCGCGATGCCGTTCCCGTTCCCCAGCACCATCGCCGCGTTCCTCACATTCTCAATCTTATTTCGGCGTTGGGATTGCCATTTCTGATTTGGGGATTGGTGGCGTTTCATCTTTGGAGTGTTTTGTTGGGAGTTTGTTTGGTCAATCTTGGCAAGTTCTGGTTTTTAGATCGCATGGTTTGGCTTTATGAGGATATGAAAGATGCAACGTCGGAGTATCGAAGTTGGTTGTATTGAATTGATGGAACTAGTGCTCAACGCCTGACGGCATCTAAGGTTTGGACACAACGCAAGGGCATGTTTAAACACTGCAAACTTAAACAGTGCTCAACGCCTGACGGCATCTAAGGTTTGGACACCCTGCTATCCAGTGCGATCGCAACTTCAATTACTGGTGCTCAACGCCTGACGGCATCTAAGGTTTGGACACAGGGGCTTTTACTAGGATTCACGATTTCTAAAACTGTGCTCAACGCCTGACGGCATCTAAGGTTTGGACACTCCTCTGGCGAAATCTTCCTCTGAAATTCCTTGAATCGTGCTCAACGCCTGACGGCATCTAAGGTTTGGACACGCTTGGAGTTCGGAGGGGAGTTCGATTAATTCCCCCTGTGCTCAACGCCTGACGGCATCTAAGGTTTGGACACCGTTCACCCACTGAGATATCAGCGGTGGGAATTTCGTGCTCAACGCCTGACGGCATCTAAGGTTTGGACACCGCCTTCCGGTGGAGAAGTGGGAAAATAAAGAGGAGTAGTGCTCAACGCCTGACGGCATCTAAGGTTTGGACACAGAACCGTTCTCCCCAGAGGATCGGAACAATTTGGGGTGCTCAACGCCTGACGGCATCTAAGGTTTGGACACATGATATTCCTGCTTTCAGGAAAAAGATGGATCGTCTGTGCTCAACGCCTGACGGCATCTAAGGTTTGGACACAAATTCCGCTTTTGTTTGGATTCGATACTGGTATAGGTGCTCAACGCCTGACGGCATCTAAGGTTTGGACACTCGAGGGGAAGGACTACACCGTATCCGGTGGTGTGTGCTCAACGCCTGACGGCATCTAAGGTTTGGACACGAAGCCCCTGTGAAAGAACTTCGCACTGTCCTGCTGTGCTCAACGCCTGACGGCATCTAAGGTTTGGACACTCTATCGGATGGGGAGATAGCGCAAGCGGCAAGGGGTGCTCAACGCCTGACGGCATCTAAGGTTTGGACACCCTTGTTTCCCTGGATCGATACCTGCTATTGGGAAAGAGTGCTCAACGCCTGACGGCATCTAAGGTTTGGACACCTTGGGGACGGGCTACAGTTGGAGCTATCAGGTTGTGCTCAACGCCTGACGGCATCTAAGGTTTGGACACCTTCTGCCAGAACTCTTGAGGGGAAATGGAAATCGTGCTCAACGCCTGACGGCATCTAAGGTTTGGACACGGACATCTAAGGGAGGACTTTCAGTAGAATACTTGGAAGTGCTCAACGCCTGACGGCATCTAAGGTTTGGACACTAGTGAAAGTTGGTTCGATCCTCCGACGAGCGAATCCGCGTGCTCAACGCCTGACGGCATCTAAGGTTTGGACACTTGGGGACTCTAGTGCTAGGATTGTGGTTTCTCCTAATAGTGCTCAACGCCTGACGGCATCTAAGGTTTGGACACAACCCACCCATTGCGATCGTCCCTCTCGTAGTCTTGTGCTCAACGCCTGACGGCATCTAAGGTTTGGACACAGCTAGGAAAGCAAATCATACACTCAATCTTTCCAGTGCTCAACGCCTGACGGCATCTAAGGTTTGGACACAACTCAGCAATATTAACCTGTACCTGCACTCCGAACAGTGCTCAACGCCTGACGGCATCTAAGGTTTGGACACCCCCTGGAAGTATTGACGCGTCCCGCTTACCCGAGTAGTGCTCAACGCCTGACGGCATCTAAGGTTTGGACACTGCCAATTCTCTGAAAATTAAGGTATACGTTGATGATAGTGCTCAACGCCTGACGGCATCTAAGGTTTGGACACTATCTTCCCCCTATTCCCTCTGAAGAATGGAGAGACGTGCTCAACGCCTGACGGCATCTAAGGTTTGGACACTTTTTGTTTTTCATTATTTTTCTTCAACTCCGAAACGTGCTCAACGCCTGACGGCATCTAAGGTTTGGACACGTTTTTCACCACCCAGGAGCGAAAACCATGTTCAAGTGCTCAACGCCTGACGGCATCTAAGGTTTGGACACTTGTGGACTAAGGGTTTGCTAATTGGAATTGTATTGTGCTCAACGCCTGACGGCATCTAAGGTTTGGACACCATTGTGGGACTCGCATTCCCGATCTAGAGGGAACTGTGCTCAACGCCTGACGGCATCTAAGGTTTGGACACACTGAAATCTCCACATCGAATTCTTCTCCTTCTTGGTGCTCAACGCCTGACGGCATCTAAGGTTTGGACACTGCTTCTCTTTGGTTGCAGATAACTTACAAAGCTCGTGCTCAACGCCTGACGGCATCTAAGGTTTGGACACATGAGATTCCCACCGAAAAGGGGGAGCCATGCGCTAGTGCTCAACGCCTGACGGCATCTAAGGTTTGGACACTTACCCCCTTCGTTTTGGATGGCTTGGGCAAGTTCTTGGGGTGCTCAACGCCTGACGGCATCTAAGGTTTGGACACCTGGAGTACCAAACGGGACGTGCCCATCGAATCCACTCATGTGCTCAACGCCTGACGGCATCTAAGGTTTGGACACCTCCTATCGCAAAGGGAGTTAGCTAGCTTTACTAGTCTGTGCTCAACGCCTGACGGCATCTAAGGTTTGGACACGATTTGCTAACGACTAAACGACTATCTTTATAATGAGTGCTCAACGCCTGACGGCATCTAAGGTTTGGACACATTCTCTTGCCGATAAGAGTATTCATAAACAGCACCAAGTGCTCAACGCCTGACGGCATCTAAGGTTTGGACACTTTGGTGGCGCCGTTTCTAGGCAAGAAATACCAGAGTGCTCAACGCCTGACGGCATCTAAGGTTTGGACACTTTCTTTTTTTAAGTCAATATCAAAATGACCTTCGTGCTCAACGCCTGACGGCATCTAAGGTTTGGACACTCTTGAAGAAGATTTGTTTTTTAGGGGTGGGTTGACCAGTGCTCAACGCCTGACGGCATCTAAGGTTTGGACACAGTGACTGCGAATATTCGTCAATAATCCCTATGCAATGTGCTCAACGCCTGACGGCATCTAAGGTTTGGACACGATTAGCCGAAGAAATGCTCTATTTTTTCTTCGGGTGCTCAACGCCTGACGGCATCTAAGGTTTGGACACATATCTGACGTGCCCGAAAAAGAGAAAGAAGAAAAGAGTGCTCAACGCCTGACGGCATCTAAGGTTTGGACACATTGGGACTACTCCCGTGGGGATATCGCGATCGCATTGTGCTCAACGCCTGACGGCATCTAAGGTTTGGACACAGGCAATAGCGTCTGTGGAGAAGTTTTCAGAAAATGTGCTCAACGCCTGACGGCATCTAAGGTTTGGACACTCTATCCTTGTTCGGCTTCAATTTTCAAATAGAAGTTCGTGCTCAACGCCTGACGGCATCTAAGGTTTGGACACACAACACAAAGCCGACCCGGTGCAATATCGGACCCGCTCTGTGCTCAACGCCTGACGGCATCTAAGGTTTGGACACGGCGGTGGCTGGAACCATTACCGTACAAACGCTCTGGTTCAATTTTACAAGCACCTGCCGATCGCGTGCGGAAACGAGTGTCAAACCAGGGAATAGAAAAGCGATCGCAACTTCCAAAACCCTTACCAAAAGCGACATATAGCATTTGACAAGCATCTTCCCTCTCCTCCAATCGCTCTCCATCCCAGAAACCACAAACCTTGGAACCGCTACAAAACCAAAACGTACCTTAACAATCGCAGGTGCTTGCATCGCCATCAAACAATTCGATAACCAGAACCTTCCACTGGCCAGGCATTCGGGCGATTGTACGCCGGTAAGCTAGCCACGCATTGATTGGGAAGGCGAATCAACAACACATCATCCTCAGCCGCCAAAATTTCCTCCAACTCCCAGCGCAACTTCTCGCGCGTGCGTTGGTTTAACCAGCAGCGGAAAATCGAATATTGCAACCGTTCGCCATACCCTTGCAACAGTTTGTAGGCTTTGCGCCAGCGTTTCGGACTGCGAATGTCGTAAGCTATCAGATACCAGTTTTTTTCCTCGGCCATAGTTCCTTCGTCCTATCGCAATACCAACTGACCAAACAACCCTTCCTCGTCCATCCATTCTTTCTCCAACAACCGTACTTCCAACTCCAACAAGCGACGGTAGGTCAAAGAATATTTGGTAACCGGATGTTTCCAAGTTTCGGCCTTGCGCTGTTCGTAGAGACTGACAAACTTCCGCCGTCCCGGTTCGCTTAGCCACACTTGCTGGCCTCGAACCTCAAAATCAACCTGACAGTCCCACTGACAGCGGTTGACAGACCCCAAAACCACCATATCCACCAAAGGAACTCGGAAAATTTCCATCAGATCCAAAGCCAACGGTGGTGCTTGCGATCGCGGTTGGTGGTAAAATCCCAAAGCTGGCTCCAATCCCACCGTCAAAATCGCATTGTTGACATCCTTCAGCAGCAAGGCATATCCAAAACTCAACAAAGCATTGAACCGGTCTTTGGGAGGGCGGCGATTGCGATCGCGAAAATGAAGTTCTGGCGGCACCTTACTACTAATCAGATGGGCAAGATTTTGAAAATAAATAGCCGCCAAATTGCCTTCCAAACCCAACAAAGACTCAATCGAATCAACCCGTTCCGCTTGTCGCAGTAACGTTTTCATCTGCCGAATCCCACGTTCCAGAGAAGCCGGTACTTCCGAAAGATTGCGTTTCCCCCGCATCAGTAGTTTCCGCTGTCCATTTCCCCGACAAGCTACCAACTTACGAGCCAACTGCAAACAGCGATCGCTATCCACAAACGCCCCGTACTGGCGAATCCGGCGTTGGATGCTCCCTTGCCGGCGATCCACACTCCCGACATAGCGTCCGCCACCAGAAATAAAATGAACGCCAATGTCGCGACTGGCGCAAAGATGCAAAGCTTGGGTAGAAATCTGACTAAAACTGTGCAAAACCAACTGGCTGACTTGCTGAATAGAAACAGTTTCCACCGGTTGCCCCCGACGAACCAGCTTGAGCTGTTCTCCCGTACGACCGACAGAAGTTCCCGCTTCCAGTACGTGGAGAATTTCCCGTTCGTCATCTTTGGGAAACAGCCGCATGGGTTGCCATTCTTGGTTGTGTGAAAGCCGCGCTTCTTCTGGCAAACAAACTGGCGATAGAGAACAGCGGGTACACAAGCGTTCGTTTTCCGTAACTGGAGGACGTTGGGTGGAAACCAACAATTCCCGAGCTTGGGCAACAGCAGCTCGTACCGCTTCCCTGCCTTCGTCATCTACAGAAACGCGAACCAACACATTGTCAGCATGATAGCGAATGCATCCTTCTCGGACAGTGGTTTCTAGGGCAAATTCAATTAGACAAGCGTAGGCTAAAATTTGCAAGCGATCGCTTTCCCAAGCCTGCGGTTGGCGATTGGTGTCGCGATGGCAGCGTCCCCGCTTGTGTTCGTAAGGAATTAAAGCGCGATCGCGGGTACGCAAAGCATCCACACGTCCGCGCAATCCCAATTGTTCGCTTTCTAGATAGAGGTCTTCCCATTCCTCATCTTCTTGTTTGTCAATTTCCGCATGCAACCGACGTCCGGCAAAAACAGCCGCATCTTGCGTATAAAGTTCCTCGACTTCTTCTAAATAAAACAAGCGCGGACAGTAGGCAAGAGCGTGAAGTGCCGATACGCGAATCGTTGATTTGAGAAGGGGAGAATTGAGTGTTTTCATAAGAATTCCCATCGCAAATTCTACTGTTTGAAAACAATCTACTCCCCTTACCCGGCAAAAATCTTTCCGGGAATTTGATTTATTGAAATTGAATCATCGTCCAAATGCGTTCGTCCAAAACGATCTCCTCGTTTTTTTGCAACGTATATCTTTGCCAGGAAGTTCCTTTAGAACCAACATGATCTACCCAGTAGGGCAAACTGAGCAGACCATCTTCATCCCGTATCAGCCATTGCATGGACGCATCAGTTGGGTTGTTTTCTAAAAGCGTAATTGCATTGACCAAATCGCGACTTTCTCCCAAACTTAATCCGCCAAAACGGTTGATTGATTCGGGATTGTCAAACGCCTGTTGCAAGCGTTCTGGTAGAGTAGGTTGCGATTTATCTGCCCCCGCATCGACCCACACAATAAAACGAATTTGGGTCAGCAATTCTTGAAAATCGGGACGTGCGTTGGCAGGGTCTTGAATGTCTTTTTTCTTGAACCGTCGAACTGTACGTACAATCGTTGATTTTTCCGGTTCCGAAAGCAATGCGATCGCCAATTGTACGCCACAATGTTTGTAGCGATCCATTTCCCCAATAGTAGACAGCAACATGCCATAAACAGTAGATGGTGGTGGAACCGGATAGGTTTGGGCATACTCCCTTGCCTCTGATTGGCGAAAGGAAGCAATGGGAACTTCAACTTGTAAAGCAATGCTCATTGTTCGTCTAACGGAATATCTAAATCTTTCGCAATTTGTTTTTTCAGTTCGCTAGCTGTCTTTTTTATTCCCGGATAAACATGGACACCAATATCACCAAGTTCCTCGGAAATTTTGCCACCAATCCAAAGTTCGCTTGGGTCAATATCGCCAGCTTCAATTCTTCGTTTTAAATCCGGAACGGAGATATTTCCCGCATCATCTTCTTCAAAAGAATAGAGAATTCGAGGCGAAAAATCGTGGGTCCATCGCAAAATCATACTTTCTGGGGAAAAGTCGTACAGAAAACGAGCGTGGTTGCCAGCAACTTCTCCCAAAGAAGTTAACCCGTCAATGACAGCATAAATGCGAGATTTATCTTTTAAGCGGTTCGGTGTCAGGGCAAACCCATGTTGGTAACGAGTGGCATGAACTTCCGTACCATATAGCGACGTTCGACTTTTTTCGCCACTGGCAGCATTAAATGTCAAATCTCCCGTGTAGGGGGTCGTCGAAACAGCACGAGTTACTTCTAAAACGCCACGTTTGGCAGTTGTGGTGCCCTTTGGTGCTTTTTTTCCTTTCCCTTTGGGTTCGTCGGAACCGTCTTCCTTAGCAGCTTCCGCTCGCATAAATCCCAAAACATCATCATCGATGAACGTTTCCTCATCAAAATTGGGATTTTCCCAACGGTTATCGTTTTTATCATCATCCCAATTTCGATTGACTGAATAACCACTATGTTGCCAGTAGTATCGCAACGCCCAGCGAATGGCTTCTGCAGAAACAGTCGTGTGAACCTCACCACACCACATCAATTTTTGCAATGTGGTAATATTTCCGGCATTCTCGCCGCGATTGTTAGCGGCGGCACCATAGTTGCTTAATAAATTGCCAAATAAATGAAACATTGATACGCCTCCTTAAAAATCCTTTAGTTGAAAACCTCTTCTTCATCTTCCGATTCCGACGAAGGTTTGTTGGAATTTGGATTCCTGTAGCTAGCCAGTGCGAGTAATGCTAAATCCCTAGCTTCTTTCCAATGCTCTTTACTGGTAATTAGCGGTAACAAATCTGGCCAAGAATCCTGCAATACAGAAATTCGCCCCGCTCGCGACCAAAAATCAGTAATAAACTGACGAAAAGTCTCTGCATTTTTGCATCGTCCGAGTCCCGTTCTAATGCGTTCTCGTTCTCGTTCAATTTGCGCGTATTCACCTTCTTTGGTTCGGTCGTAAACTTGAGCATAAATTTTTCTCAAAGCTTCGTGACACGCCTTTACAAAAATTTGTTGGCGTTCGTTATCCCATTCCACTTTTTGAACCATTTGATACAATCCTCCACCTTCATAGGCTAAACGTTGAAACAATTCTTGACTGCCAGCTTTATCAGAAATACCGTGAAACCACGATCGGTTTTGCGCCAAGTTATCAGCAATAATTTCGCGAGCAAAACTACGAGCTACAAAATTACCCGAGGAACCTTCAACAACGCGATCGCTTAGCTCATTTTGGCTAATTTTATAATTCCGAAAAATCTTGTCATTAATGGCAACATTTTCAATATCCGTGCGCGTTCTCTGTTGGGAAGACCAGGCAACCGTTCCTAAAATAACTACTTGACAGCGTTCGATTTTCGTTTTGCTAGCTAGTTCCATGGTCGTTTCGTAAGTTAGAAACTTTAAACCGGCATCTCCCAAACTTGAAGCACAGAAATTTTTGTAACCAAAATTGGCAAACATTCTTCGGCGTCGGGTGTATTTTTCTAGGTCAGTTACTTCGGGTACAATTAAGGCATACTGCGCCCGTTTTTCCCGCAACCGAGAGGATAAGAGAAAATACTGGCAAGCCACAGGGGCAAACAATAATGCCAACACTCGTTGGGGCGTTTCTTGCAACCCCGTTTGACTGCTAAAGGCAACGTGACGTACTGCTGCTCCTGGATTCATCCAGCCAGCAATGGAAATCGGTTTCTGGTGCAGTTTTCCTTTTTTATCGCATAAGTTTTTGGCAAAATTTTGGTGGGCGTAGGAGGCTGCTTTTTTATAACGAACCACAATTTCTGGGCTGTCTTCGTCAATTTGCAACGATTGTGTCTGTTCCCCTGCCGATTTAAAAGCACTAGGGTGTTGTACAAATGTTCCTCGCATCCCCCGATGAACCGTCACCCGAGTTTGCAAATCCATTTTACTGGGTTTTAAACCAGTTAGAGAAATTAATCCCTCCTCGCTAATCTGAAAGGATTGTTTGAACAGCCAGTCTAAAACCTCAAAGTCTTCTCCTTCCCAATCCAAAGAAATACTACGAGGTGCAAGCGACCAACTTATCTTGCCAGCTCTGGTGCTGGGTTCGGGATATTCCTGTTGCAATTGCTCCAAAGTCATCCACAATCCAGCAATGCCAGCACGATGCATGAGCGTAATTCCCGGGTCGCCTATATGAAGTTGGATTTTTGGTTGTGTAGTTACAGACATACTTGCGCTCCTCTTTTCGAATCATACGTAACTATCTCTGAGGGAGCTACCGGATAAACCCCTTCCCGCCGCCACTGATGGTAAACTTTTTGTAACTTACGCCCCAGCGGAATGGGTAACGTCCAGCGTTGCGCTTCCATACCAAAGGATTTTCCCGATTGGCGTGCCTCTTGACGAATGGTTTCTATGTCTTGCTCTAATAGAACCGTAAGCGTATATCCAGCTTCCCGAAGAGGACCGGGATACGAGCGCCAATAACCGTCAAGCCAATTGGAGGGTACGGTTTTAGGCATTTTTAAGCTTAATTGAGAAGCTGTATCGGCGAGGTCTTTTTGGGATATAGCTCCTGCAGGCAATAAATTGAGAAGTTGTTTGCCTGTATTGAGTTCTTCCTGTGAATAGGGATAGTCATGGTTCCAGGGATACATCAAAGCCGGACATATACGACCGTCCTCTTTTGTTTTACGACGATTGAGCCTTCCCAGACGTTGAATGAGTGCAGTTGCTGGTGCCATTGCCGATACCAATACATCCGCATTTAAGTCTAAAGACATTTCGCAAACTTGAGTTGTAATAGCTAAGGTAGGCTGGTCGGACTTAAAGGCTTGAATAACTTTTTGGTGTTTCTGAACGCGGTCTTGATAGCGAAAGCGACTGTGATAGATGAGAATATGCTTGGCATGGTTTGGAAAGCGATCGCGGGCTCGATCGTAAATTTCCATACAATCCCCCACTGTATTCGTTACCCACAAAACTTTTTCCCCGCGTTCTAGTGCTGTTTGTACTTGTTCCCAGGCTTCCCCTGTCTTAGCGATTGTATGGAGGGTATAGCGTTTGAGCTTTTCTAACGAATTTTCTTCAATGACTTCAATCGATTCGCCAAGTTCTTCAATTGTTTGATTTAAGATTGCCCGTTGTTCTGGTGTAAACGAGGCACTCATTAACAAGACCGGCGCACCTCGAAAAGTTTGCAAAAATCTGAGTAAAGCACCGAAAAGGCTCTCGTCAAAAGCATGAACCTCATCGAAAACGAAGGCAGATTGGCTCATAGCAGGCCAGGCATACATGGGTTTGCGATTGTTCTGAATCAATCCCAACACCGAATCGACCGTGCAAACAATCAGTTTGGCTTGCCAGGTATTGAACGACACCAATCGAGCATCAACTCGTTCGGCATCCTCTCCATCGTCAGGATTTTGCTCTTGCTTTCCTTCATGGGAAAACAAAACCCCTTCCAAGTCGATTTTGGCCCGGGAATGCATCAGCAACGTTTCGATATCGGTTTCGGCAGCATAATCCAGGTAACCTTGAGAAGCCGTTCCCGTAGTGGGATAGCAAAAGAACAATCGACGACCAGGGGCGTACTTTTTTGCCCAAGCATAGGCACCAACGGTTTTTCCCGTACCGCAACCCGCACGTACCAAGGTGACGCGACTGGCAGTTGCTGCCATCTCTTTTTGAAACTCGCGCATTTGGTTGTTTTTCAGCCGCTGTTCGATGAGCGATTGCAGATCGTTTTCGGTCAAAACCAAATCGAGCACTTGTCGCATCCAAGGCTCAATTTCGTAATTTTCCACCTGCGGTAAAGCCGACCCAGCAATATCGGCTGCCGTAACAGTTGCTTTGGCTGCTGCGATAAACCGAGCTTTTTCGCTGTCTCCCTCTTGCTCAAACGCAAGCTCGAACTCAGCAAATTCTTCACGAAGTTCGTCCATAGCAGTTTTTAACTGTTCTTTTTTCCAGGTGGTTTCTGGCAAGTTTGGCAGTGTTTCCGGCAAACCCAAACGACGAACACCCATTTTTAACAAAGCAGTAAATTGTTCGTGGTGGGTGTAAATTTCCAGTTCGCTGCCAGTTCCATTGGGAATCTTGGCAATTTCGTCTAATTCTCTACCTCGCTTACCACCAACCTTCAAATGGTGCCCCATTGCCGCCCAAACTGCGGTGATGAGATCGGCATTGGTATCTTGTTCCAGCCACTTACGAAAGCTTGGTACTTGCAAGGCGAGAATACCACTAATTATTTCGTGGCGCAGCATCTGTTGCCTATGGATGTCTTGCCAGAATTTCTGGAGCTTTTTTTGTTGTCTTCGTTCTTGTTCGTCGCGGCAATTTTCCAAGCTTTTGAGGCGTACCATCACCTGAAAGTGCTGATTGGCTTTTCCCCAGTCATGGAGATAAGCTCCCAAGCGAACGGTGGCAGCAAAATGCTCGGGTTCGCAGGTTAGTCCGAGTTGTTGGATAATGGTTTCGCCTAATTTCTCTAACAGCACATCTGCCGCTCGCATGACGGCTGCGATATGACCGACATAGGTAGCTGCCCCTTTCCAAGATTCTTTCTCTGGAGGAGATTTTGCTAACAATTGCTTAAACTTCATTGTTTTCTCTCACAGGCATAAAAATACCGCAACCCATTTTGCGTTTTCCACCGATGCCGTACTGTTGCAATCGGATGGAATCTTCTTCGTTTAAGTTTTTTACTTCCAAGCCAAATCCAACCACGGTAAATCGCTTGATTTTAATGGTTTTGCGATCGCGTTCTCCGTCTATCCGAGTGGGAATGACAGGTGTTCCCCGAATTTCCAACTTCTCTAATTGGCGTTGGGCAGCTTCTAAAAAGGATTCCGGTTCCTGGTAGCCTTTGATAGTTACCAAACGCGATCGCAGTTTTGTAGCTGGTTGCAGCATGTTAATTTGCGGAATTCCCAAGCGTATGGGATGGATTCCCAAATAGATTTGCTTACCTGCTAGAGGATAGGCAAGGGGAACTTTATCGCTAGGCAAGCGAATTTGCATTCGGGAGCGATCGCTAAGATGGATTGTTCCCCGTTTATCTGGCATTCCCGCGATCGTGTAGATGCTAACGCCAGATTCCTGAATGAAATTAGGAAGTAAATTTTTGATAGCGGCGTACAGAGCGTAGTTATGGTCTGCAGGAATGGTATCTCCAATAACTCTGAAGCTGATATCAACGTATGGAGAATGCTCGTTATCGAATTTTGAAGAGGATTGAGTGACAACCATAATCAAGTTTATATCTTCTCAAGCAAGTATTAAAGAGTGGTTGACTGACAATATGCAATTATATTGCCATACCTAGGGCAATTCCATAAAAAGAATCATCAAAGATCGGTCAACCACAAGTAATACTTGACAAATAAGATTGTTGGAAAAACTATAGGCTACTTCTAAGCACCTATCAGTTTAATAGCTTCCCAGTGTCCTTTTTTCACGTGGAGAATGATACAAGGACCGTATTTGACAAATTCTCCAATCTTACATTGATTAATTTTTTTAGTTGGAATTCCCACTTCTTCTGCAAGAGCTTTGATTTTTTCCCTACTCAGCTTTTGCGAAAGTTGGAAGCTAGCGGGAGATTGCCAGTTTTGGTCGATGGACTCTTTAATGCCTTTTCTACTCGGTTTCTCTGAAAGTCCAGGTTTTGAGAGTTGTAACGACAACTGATGGAAGGATTGGAAATTATCTCCGTTGTATGGCATAATTGAACTCCCTAAATACGTAATTATCGGGTTGCGGTATAGTTGAATGGCTTTAACCGCAACCTGTGTTTTTTAGCTTCGATATTCTGATGTAGTCTTTATATCGATTTATAGACAGCGGACTACATCAAAAAACGTTACTAATCGAAAGTATATACACAGGAAACTAAACTTGTCAAGCCCGAATTTATAATCCTAAAGCAAAAGTTAAACGCCTGTCGGCATCTGAGGTTAGTTACAAACCAAATTGCTACTATCGAGCTATATCCAGCAGACTAGTGCTCAACCCCTGTAGGAATAGGGTATCTGAGGAAGGACTACATATTATCATATCACCTCTTGGTATTCCCAATCCAAGCTTTCCCAACAATAGCCACGAATCATGCCTTCGATTTCTGCTTGCACCAATTTCACCAGCTCCGGTGGTCCCAAAACAATGGCACCTTTTCCATACCCCAAAACCCATCGCTTCACTTCGTTCATACCAGATACAACCATCCGCAACGTCAGCGAACCATCGTCGTATTTCTCAATCTCCTGAGTAGCGTGCCAGCATCGTTCTTCAATATAAGGTGCCGTCGATGCATCGAACCAAATTTCTACCTGACGGGGAGTGCCATCTGTTTCATTCTGGAAAACATTTTCTAGATACTGTTTGGCATCAAAACTGGGGTCGCGAGTGAATGTTGTATCTAAAACCTCAATTGCTCTGATGCGATCGATCCGAAACTGCCGTTGCTCTTGGCGTGTATGACAAAAACCAACAACATAAAAATTCGTGCCGCGATACAAATAGATGAGATAAGGATCGATAACCCGTTTTGTTTCTGCCTTGCGACTGGCAGTAAAGTACCGCATCCATACCTGGCGAGATGACTGGCAAGCATCTTCCAACTGATGCCAAATCTCCGGATCGAGTTTCGTTATCGCACCAGGTCGAAATAAAAAACGCTCGCTTGCCACTTGTTGCAAATTCACTCGCGTTGTTTCCGGCAATCGCCCTTGCAGTTGGTGAATAGCCGATTGCAATTCGGCGGCATAGGGGGAACCAGCATAACATTCCAGCATTTTCGCTCCCAAGGTCAAAGCGAACAGTTCTCCCTTACTAAGCGGAATACTAGGCAAACGCCAGGTGGGGTCGGTATAGTGCCATCCAAGTTTACGGTTGTATTCTAGCGGTGCTCCGAAGCGATCGCGCAAAAAATCCAAATCGTTGCGAATTGTGCGATCGCTAACTTCCAATTCCCCCGCCAAACTCCTTTGCGTTTGAGGTTTTCGACTACGTAGCAGGGAATCGATTTGGACCAGTCTTTCCAGTTTACGTGACATATAAAAATCCCAAAATCATCGATTGTTATGGGTATTTTAAGACCGCAACCCGGAAAAAACCTTTCCTACTTCTGCAAAAAGGCAAAATTTTCCTTGTCTCGGCAGGTAGCTTCATGAAGAACCTACCAACCATTGCTTTTAGCAAAAGTTATGCGATCGCCTGCTTTTTTTTACACAACAATCTCCTACCGAAAACCACGCAATTTCTAAAACCACCAAAGCTCCCTTTTTATATCTTCAATTGAAATTTAGCTAATTGACACTTTGTTCTTGGGTTTGAGGCTGCTCTAAATTCTGCAACTTGTTTGCCCACAGGAAAAATTCCTTACTGTTATATTGATAGAAATCTTTAACCTGAAACAAACGGTAATAGTAGGCTAGTCCTCCTATCAAAAATAGAATACTGCCAAAAATATATTCCCAACCAACATACCTAAACAAAATCCTATTTTCTTCTAAATTTAACGCATCCGATAAATAGGGAAGCGACGCTATGAAGAAAAGAGTTGAGCCAATAGCAAAAGAGATTGCAGTTACGTTTAGAAGTTGAAGTTTCAAAAATGAAGGCTCCTGAACAATTTGTATGACATTCATACAAGCCCCCATCAAAAACAGGAAACTACCAATCGTAAAACACCATCCACCTACAACAATTTCATTAACTTGTGATAAAAATAAAAGGCTACCAACTGTAAATAAAAGAGTTCCACTCACGTAAATCGTAGCAATGAAAAATTCTAGCCAATTCCAAAATGTTACTTGCTCGCAGTCATTTAACTGAGATAAGGATTCCAGCAGATCGTGACCGGTCACAATTAAGTAAACAAGCGATCCACCAAAAAAGATCCAGGCACCAAGATCGGAAAGAGATTCGTGTTTGGGTAAGAAAAATACACTCCCTACAACGAAGCTCGTTCCTCCCACAATGTAAAGAATTGCATTGCTTAATTCCCAGTTAAAATGATTGCCATCTATAGTTTGTTTGGCAACTTTGACGGCAAGATCGTGTTGGCGGGGGCGGTTTGTGAATAGGCGCGGCATTTTTGTCCCCTATGTTGTGGTATGATACTGTAGCATTTCTGGTGCCTATGTTAACCTGGATAGGTAGGGTGGTGTGAAAGGAAGCTTAATAAATTTTAACTTTATCCAACAGCCACGAACGCCGTCTTTCGTTGATTGCCAACAATTCACAACCAATGTGGACAGCAATAGACCAAAGCTTCAGGTAGGTTGGCAAATCTTTAAAGAAGCCGGTGTTACAACTACCAAGTACTATCGGTGGAATGAACTGCCTTCAAAAAATAAACTTGTTTCTCGTCAAAGCGATCGCTTCTATCAAAATGTCTTTGCATCTCCGATGGTTTGCTGGAAGAGTTGCCCATCCGTGCCGCGATCGCTTTTTCGCCAACTTGAGTACAGTACAATTTGGGGCGATCTATTGTTCGTAGCACGACAATTTGCTACAATAAACACTATTTTCATTGGGATTGTAAGTTGGTAGGGAACTGCCACCTTCGTACCTTTTTGGTTTCGCATCGCTGAAACTGGGATGCGTACCTTCTCAAAAGCAATAAACAGCAAACGGGATTGTCTCTATGACTGACGAGCGAGTGCTACAAAAAATTCAGGAAGCAAAAAAATATAGACTCAACAAATTAGACTTAACCAGCAAAGATTTAACTGAAATTCCACCAGAAGTATGTCAACTCACATGGCTGGAAACCTTAAATTTATGGAACAACCATATAACCAAAATTCCAGAATCCATTTCTCGGCTATCCAATCTCTATTGGTTAAACCTATCCAGTAACCAAATTGCAGAAGTTCCAGCATCCATCAACCATCTTTCCAACTTATCTCACTTAGACTTATCTGGCAACCAGCTGACAGAATTCCCAGAATCCATTACTCGTTTGCCCAATTTAGTCAAATTAAATTTATCCGGCAATCAACTTACCACAATCCCAGAATCCATTTCCCATCTGAGGAATCTTTCTGAATTACGCTTGTCGGGAAATCAGCTAGCATATATCCCAGAATCCATTACCCATCTCGACAATATCCTCGGTTTGTATGTAAGCAGCAATCCTCTAGAACAACCCCCTCAAGAAGTCGCCGAACAGGGAATTCGTGCCATTCGAGAATACTTTCACCAACGACATGCAGACAATGAAAGTTATACTGAAGAGGAATCCCAACATCGCGTACCAGAGGATTTTATGAGTGAAAGCGTAACTCGTTCCAATACAAACACCAAATTCCTTTTAACCAGTAACTACTTGTTACTCAAACTATTAAAATCGGTCCATCAAGAGATGCAAGAGTACCATTCCAGCTTGCAAAAACCGAAATATGAGTACATTCACGTTCGGTTTTATTACAATCACATGTCAGCCAAATGGGAGAAAGTTCTCATCGAAGGTGCCATTCAGGAATCGAGAGAAATACAAAGCATGGCAGCTGTCTGCAACAAACTAGGTCAAGCAGGTTGGAAATTGCTGGAAACTTCGCAAGTTAATAGCCAGGAAAAAATCTATATCTTTGAAAGAAAAAGCCGTTCTGAAGAAGAGATTGCCCAAAAAATGGAAGAACAACAAAAGCTGTACCAGCAAATTGAGGGATATCTTCAAAAATTGATAAAAAACCATCTCATTTTGGACGATAAAAATACCGAAAATGAGTAAAATAGTAGTATGGTTCTGGGAAATAGGGTGGTGCGATCTCTGCACAATGGTTGACGCGAAATTAACCTTCCTATTTCCTACTATCTACCTCTACGATCGGCCAGCTATAGCGATCGCTTCTACTTATGAATATTTTAGGTTTGCAATTGGGAAAAACCTTTACTAATACCATTTTTTAAATAGCCCGATCGCATTTCATCCCTCAATCTCCCGGCAGTTGCCTCAAGGCAAGACTTGATACTTCAATTTCTAGCATAATTTTAGCATATAAATTTTGCACGCCATCCCAATTTTTGCTTCCTTCAACAGTCAGAAAAAATCTACAGGCGATCTCAGAAATGTCACCCCACCAAAACCAACTCGCATCCCTCCAGGAAGCCTACAAACTTCTATACCTAATAATCGTAGGGATTTTTGGGTTCTGGAATTTTTTCAATAGAATCTGCCAAAATCCCTAACTGGCGATTGCCATCCAAAACCATAGAGATGGCTTTTCCTTTCACGCGAATCCAGGTATCCGGCGGATAGTTACTGCGGTCTTTGTCAATTTGTACTGGCAATCCCACAGGATAGGCATCAGCAGCACAACAAGTAATAATAAAACGAGAAACTACAATTGTACGCTGGTTTACCTGTGGTGAATGAATTACAAATCCCGTCACATCAACTTTTTGCCCCGTGTATGCTTCGGGTTCGGGATAGACATTAAGGGTGCGAATCCATCCTACCAGCGATCGCTGTTCTGGGTTGTCGGGAATTTGAAAACTTTCTGGCGAGGAACGGTTGACCGCCGATAGTTCGGTGATATTTTGGGTTAAAGCGCGATCGCTCGAAAAAGGTCGCGGTGTCACCAGCAAACCAGCGATCGCTGCCGCCAGCAATAATCCTTGACTCCAACCATTAGGAAACAGGGTTGTATGAGGTGCTACCGACGGCAACGGGGAAGAATTGTGGTATAGTTGCCATGCTTTCCACCCTGCTACAAACAGCAGCAAGATACCAGCCCCCACGCACAACCCGATATAATTGGGATGAATCAGCAACAAGAGTTTTCCTGTTAGCCAGTATTTCAGTAATAAAACCCCCCAGGCACCGATTGCCAGAACATCCAACCATCGCAACCAAGAGGGAGAAGCGGGCGTACGCATAAAAATTGCTACAAGACGACAAAAAATACAAAGGGGAAGTCGCCGATGGCAAGTGTGGTTGCCACCAGCATTGCTATCCACCGCAGCCAGAACTGCTTTTACTTCACCGACGACGTAGGCGAACCATCACCGCTAGCAGGTTGCAAGTCTTTTTGGGTAGCGGCTTGCGAGGATTGTGCCAGATAGATACCGCTGAGAACCACAGCAAACCCCAACCAGGTAACAGGACTAATGGCTTCTAGGAAAATTGCCCAAGCTAGCATAGCGCTGACGATGGGTTCGAGCAATAAGAATAAGGATACAAAACTAGAGGAGAATTTGTCCATACTTTCTGCCAGCAAGCGTTGCCCCAAACCTTCGCTAATCACCCCCAAGCCAATGGCTGCCAGCCAAGCAGTGGTTGTGGTGGGAAATAGCTGACCTTCTACCAGCAGTACCACAGGTAGCAGCAAAATGCTACCGATAATACAACGCCACAGGAGGATGGTGGTGGCGGAAAAGCGGAACCGCAGTTGTTCCACAATGAGAAAGTAGGTTCCCAGGAAAATCGCCGATAGCAGGGCGTAAATATCGCCAGTTAGGGAACCAGCAGATGCATCGTTGAGGTCTTCCAATCCCAAAGCAATGGCACCAGCCAACGCAATCGCCATTCCGATTAGAAATTTATTATCAAATTGCCGGCGCAAAAACAACCAACTCCCCAAGGTGGTGAAAATTGGGGTTAAATTGTTGAGGAGCATGCTTTTGGCAACGGTGGTGTATTCCAGAGAAATTGCCCACAGAACCAACGAGGTAATGGAAACCACGCCAACGCTGCCTAGTAGCAACCACTGGCGGCGGGTAAAAGGTAGGGCTTCTTCTGTGGAAGCGGCGGGGGTTAGGCGTTGGCTAATAAGTTTGCCCGTACCGAAGAAAACAACAAAGAAGAACAAACGGTTAAATACGGTACCGTTGGCACCCAAGTCAGTTTCGCTCCAACGGATGAAAATGGGGGCAAAGGAGACGGATAGTAGCGCCAAACATAGGGTAACAAAGGCAAGAGCTTGGGTGCGATCGCTTTTGAGTTGGACTAGATTTTGTGGAATCATTACCTGTTTTTATTACAAAGCCAGTACAAGGTATTACCAGAGGTCTATGATAAAACCTCCTGGAAGATTTTGACCGGTTCCGATACAGGCAAACAGTGTCATAGAATACAAATTGATACTCGGCATATCGTTCAACCCCCCGGTCATGGGGAATAGAAGATAGGTTGGCAAGCATGGCTTTTGTTTTGGGCATTCGGTAGCGATCGCTGGGTTACAATTTAAGTACCTGCGTTTGGGATCGGAAATGGTACAAAAAAACGCTATCACTATCAGCTTAGAAGAATTTCTCCAGCGTCCGGAAACCAAACCTGCCAGCGAATATATCAATGGTCAAATCGTCCCCAATCCTGTGCTTCAAGGACATCACAGTACTATCCAGGTAGAACTTACCGCAGCGATTCATACTGTTTTGAAAAAACCACGGATTGCCCGCGCTTATACAGAACTTCGTTGCGTGCTTGGCGGCTGGGCAATTGTGCCGGATATATCAGTTTTTCAAGGGGAAAGAATTCCTGTTGGTAGCAATGGAGAGGTAGGGAATGTTTTTCCGATAGCTCCCGATTGGACAATTGAAATTTTCTCTCCCCCATCAAAATCAGAAAAATAACGGGAAAATTTTTACATGCCTTGAACCACGGCACAAAAATGAGTTAGCTAGTCGATCCGCAAATGCGATCTTGCTTTTGGTTTATCCCCAGCAACAACCACCACAATGATTCCAGCGAGAAATAGCCAGCTTGCCAGTTCCGGCGTTTGCAGCGGATTGGGTATCAAATATATTTGGCAGCGAAGACTTTACGTTTTTGTAGGGTGGGCATTGCCCACCCTACTGGGCGATCGCTTAAATTCTTTCAGTGAGCGCCAAAAACAATATTAAAACAGG
>NZ_LNDC01000067.1 GCF_001870905.1 Geitlerinema sp. PCC 9228 | reverse complement strand
GGTAGGTCTGGCACACTTTACGGTGGGATACATTCTCACCTATGCCGCCTTCCTCATCGCCAGTACGGCTAGCAAGTTTGGTTAATGCTGGCTGTGCCTGGATATAGCGAAGTGTACCCTCGCTTTTGCAAATAGACCGTAACAGTACGGTTGTCGCTCCCCTGCCTGTTGAGGTGGGGGAGTTTTTTTTATGCCCCCTGCTCGAGAAGCGGTTGTGTTCTACACAACAAAAAACAACTGTATCGCCATCAAAAATTAAAAATGACCAATAAAGTAGAGGGGATCCATTGCGAAACGAGACAATGGAAATTGGGCAAATCATGCCCACCTATCCCGACGCCAGAGAAGTCATTGCAAGGTAGCAGCCACCATGACGCAAAACCTACAGAGAACAACCGACCCAGCTTACGATATTCTGCGTGCGGAACGGCAACCTCTCAGTTCTATCTTCGCACCGAATACCGTAGCCGTAATTGGGGCCAGCGAGAGACCGGGCAGCGTTGGTCGTACGTTACTTTGGAACCTCATTAGCCATCCCTTTGGCGGGACGATTTTCCCCGTCAACCCCAAACGTTCCAGCGTTCTGGGCATTCCCGCTTATCCCAGTATTAAAGAAACTCCGCAACCGGTCGATTTGGCCATCATTGCCACACCTGCCGCCACCGTTGTCGATATTGTTCGCCAATGTGTGGAAGCCGGCGTTCAAGGCGCGATTATTATTTCCGCTGGCTTTAAAGAAATCGGTGCAGAGGGCATCGAACTGGAACGGCAAATTATGGAAACCGCCCGGGGCAAGATGCGGATTATTGGTCCCAACTGCCTGGGGGTCATGAATCCCATCCAAGGGTTGAATGCCACCTTTGCCAGTACTATTGCTCGTCCGGGAAATGTTGGGTTTATCAGCCAAAGCGGTGCTTTCTGTACGGCGGTTTTGGACTGGAGTTTTTCGGAAAACGTCGGGTTTAGCGCCTTTGTTTCCATTGGTTCCATGTTGGATGTGGATTGGGGAGATTTAATTTACTACCTGGGCGACGATCCCAATACCAAGAGCATTGTGATTTACATGGAATCCATCGGCAACGCCCGCTCTTTTCTATCTGCGGCGCGGGAAGTGGCGATGACCAAGCCCATTATCGTCATCAAAGCCGGCAAAACCGCAGAAGCTGCCCAAGCCTCTGCTTCCCACACGGGTTCGCTGACCGGCAGCAACGATGTCTTGGATGCTGCTTTCCGCCGCTGCGGCGTGATTCGAGTCGATCGCATTTCTGAATTGTTCGATTTGGCGGAAGTGCTTTCCAAGCAAGCGCGATTGCCCAAAGGACCGCGATTGTCGATTATTACCAATGCTGGCGGACCCGGCGTTTTGGCAACGGATGCTTTGGTGGATACCGGCGGTCAGTTAGCTAGCCTTTCGGAGGCAACCATTTCCCAACTCAACGAAGTGCTGCCTGCCCACTGGAGTCACGGCAATCCTATCGATATTCTCGGCGATGCCGACCCGCAGCGGTATGCCAAAACTTGGGAAATTGTCAGCAACGACCCGGGCAATGATGGGGTTTTGGTGATTTTGACCCCCCAAGCTATGACCAATCCTACGGAGACTGCCGAACAGTTAAAATCCAGCGCCCAAACTGCTGAAAAACCGATTTTGGCTAGCTGGATGGGTGGCGATGAAGTGACCACCGGCGAAGCCATTCTCAATCGTGCCAGAATCGCTACCTACCGCTATCCCGATGCGGCGGCGCGGTTGTTTAATATTATGTGGCAGTACAGTTACAATTTGGCGGGGATTTACGAAACGCCGACGTTGCCGGCTACGCAAGAAGAAGAGTACGATCGCGTGGCGGTTAAAGAGATTCTCGAAACGGCGCGCCAAGCCGGTCGCACGATTTTAACGGAAGTAGAGTCCAAACAGGTGTTGGCGGCGTATCAAATTCCTATTGTGAAAACCGGTACTGCCAAAACCGAAGCCGAAGCGGTGGAACTGGCGGATTCTGTAGGCTATCCGGTGGTGGTGAAGCTGTTTTCGGAAACGGTCACCCACAAAACTGATGTGGGGGGCGTACAGTTGAATTTAAAAGATGCAGAAGCGGTGCGTTGGGCGTACCGGACGATTCAGAACAATGTGGCGGAGAAAGCCGGCGCAGAGCATTTTCAAGGGGTGAGCGTCCAACCCATGCTGGATTTGGACGGCGGTTACGAGTTGATTGTGGGTAGCAGCATTGACCCGCAGTTTGGTCCGGTTCTGGTGTTTGGCAGTGGCGGTCAGTTGGTGGAGGTATTCCGCGATCGCGCGATCGCTTTGCCTCCGTTAAATACCACCCTAGCGCGCCGGGCTATGGAACAAACCCAGATTTATAAGGCTTTGCAGGGCATCCGGGGTCGCCATTCGGTGGATTTGAAAGCTTTGGAACAAATTTTGGTCAATTTCAGCCGTCTGGTGGTGGAAAATCCCTGGATTCAGGAAATCGATATCAATCCTTTACTGGCTTCCAGCGATCGCTTGGTGTCTTTGGATGCCCGGGTGGTGGTGTTCGATCGAAATACCAGCGAGGAAAAACTGCCCACCCCCGCCATTCGCCCCTATCCCCTACAGTATGTCCAAACCTGGCAGCTGCGCGATGAAACGCCGGTGACCATTCGTCCCATTCGTCCGGAGGACGAACCTTTGATGGTTAAGTTTCATGAAAGCTTATCCCAAGAAAGCGTCTATTTGCGTTATTTTAATTTAATGAAGCTCAGCCGCCGCATCGCCCACGAACGCCTGACCCGTATTTGCTTTATCGATTACGACCGGGAAATGGCTCTGGTGGCCGAACGCCAACATCCCGATCGGGGCGAGCGGGAAATTTTGGCTGTGGCTCGTTTGAGCAAGCTACATGGCGTCCCCAGTGCCGAATTTGCTATGTTGGTAAGTGATGCCTACCAGCGCCAAGGATTGGGAACCGAACTGCTGAAACGATTGGTACAAGTAGGCAAAGAAGAAAATCTCCGGCACATCCAAGCTGAAGTCCTAGCCGAAAATTACGCTATGCAACGGGTGTGCGAAAAAGTTGGTTTCCAATTGCATCGCGGTGGCGAATTGGTACGGGTAGAACTCAACTTGTAGCCCTCTGTAGGACAACCATCAAAAACGCGACGCTCCTTCAGTAAGTTGCTGGAGGGGCGATCGCTGTGCCTTGCTTTTTTCCTTTTTTGCTGAGTTCTCTTGAGAAAGAACCATGTATAAAAAAATTCTTGTTGCCCTCGATCGCTCCGAACGCTCCCAAGCTGTCTTTGAAAAAGCTTTAAAAATTGCCGAGGAACACAACAGCCACCTAATCATATTTCATGCCCTTCCCCACGAATATGAAGAGAAAGCTAATAGCTCTCTGGTGGGTATTGGCAATCCCGCCAACGCAGAACTGCTGGATAGCTTTCAAAAACTACGGGAAGAAAAACTCGAATCAGCCATTCAAGAGGCAAAAAACGCCATGCAGCCTTACTTGCAGGCAGCCGAGGATAAACAAATTTCCGTAGGGTTTGAATGTCGCTTTGCCCCTGCCGGTTCCTGGATTTGCGATATTGCCGCTAACACCGACACCGATTTGATTGTATTGGGTCGTCGGGGTAGAAGCGGTTGGACGGAATTCGTTCTGGGTAGCGTTAGCAATTACGTACTGCACCACGCCCATTGTGCGGTTTTGGTGGTTCAGGGAACAGATGTCGGGGAAGAACCAGAAGAAAATACTGCTGATGAATCCTCAGAAGCAGCAAAAGAAACGCATCATAGCTAAGCTTTGACATTCTCACGAATAGAACTCGTGAGATTCTCGCTTCATTGGGTGTGCCTGGGAAGAGATGCGCTATGAGCTAGTCCATCCCCGGCCACAGGGACCCTCGACAAGCTTTTTTCTACCCTGTGGTGGATGTACTTGCGACACCTCGGTTCAAAACCACTTGTGCTGCTGCACGTCTCGATAGGTTTGATAGCCACAATGGGAGCAGAAATGAGTTCTTCAAGAAAGCAGCTTTTTCCCCGATTCGATGATGTGAATCTGGCGGCATGTCGGTTTGAGGCGAGAATTCGTCGCTGAGAGTCAACATGATGAACGAAAATAGGTTAAAAAATTTCGCCTGCTTTTCTAGATTCTAGTACATGGACTTGATGCCACACGGGTCGCTTTTCCTCCCTGCTGGGAAAGAGGTAGGGCTTTCCAGCTCCCGTCTTTTTTCGTAATCCGCTAGCTTTCTAGCTGGTTTCTCAAACCAAAAACGCCTGCGCCCTTCAAAAATTCATTTTTAGGAGGGAGCAGAGCAGCGTTGACAATCACAGTGATAATGATTATCATTTTTACGCAATCGAGCTACCATTTGGTTGTTCGATGGCTGCTGTATGAGGAACCAAGTATGATGAAGCTTTTCCTTCCCATGCTCAAAATGGGAATTTTTAGTTATTTAGCATTTGTTTTTCCAGCAAATCCCGTCTGGAGCCAAACGCAAGAACCACCCAAACTAGCCAAAAACGCCCCATTATCCGCTCAATCCATCACATCTGTCTCCCAACTTCGAGATGTAAAACCCACCGATTGGGCATTTCAAGCCCTGCAATCCCTCATCGAACGCTACGGTTGCCTGTCAGGCTATCCCAACGGGACTTATAACGGCGATCGCACCTTAACCCGCTACGAATTTGCCGCCGGACTCAACGCTTGTTTGGAACAGATAGCACAGTTTCTGGAAGCCAGAGGCAACAATGTAGTTTCTCAGGAAGATTTAGCAACCATAGAGCGTTTGCAAAGCGATTTTCAAAACTCCCTCGCCACCTTACGCGATCGCGTCGATAGCTTAGAAACCAGAACCAGCCAACTGCAGAACCAACAATTTTCCACCACCACAAAATTGCAAGGAGAAGGCAGTTTCTTTCTCAGCGGTGCCTTGGGTGACGAACAAGCGGGGGATTCCCAGGGGGATATCGATGAAAATACCACCCTTTCCCACCGCACTCGTCTGATTCTCAATACCAGTTTTACCGGTAAAGACTTACTAAAAACCTTCCTCGTTGCCGCCAATTCCACCAACTTTGCCAACGCCACTGGAACCAACATGAGTCGATTGGCATTTGACGTTGATACAAACAATAATTTTATTAACGGCAAAATGTTTTATCGCTTTCCCATCAGCGATCGCTTGCAAGCCAACATCGACATCATTGGGGGCAACTTTTTCGCCAACATACCCACCTTAAACGAATTCTTCACCCCAGAAATCACAGGGGCATTATCCCGTTTTGGACGGTTCAATCCCATCTACCGGCAAGGATTGGGCGGTTCTGGCGTAACCGTAAGCTACGAAATAAGCAACAGTCTCAGCATTTATGGCGGTTATCTAGCCCGCAATGCCAGCAATTCCGGTCAAAAACAAGGTTTGTTTAACGGTCACTTTGCTGCCTTAGGACAAATCCAACTTTCTCCGGTTTCAGACTTACGTTTGACCGGAACCTACATCCGTTCTTATTTCCCCGGCGATGGCGTAGCCCTTACCGGCGGAACCGGCAGCAAAACCGCCAACCAGCCTTTTGGCGATACGGCTACCTCAGGCAACCATTTCGGCCTGCAAGCTTCTTGGAACCTCACTCCCGATGTGACTCTGGGCAGTTGGACGGGAGTGACGTTAGCCAATGCAGAAGATCGTACTGGTCAGGCGGATACCGGTGATGACGCTACCATTTGGAACTGGGCAGTTACCCTGGCTGTTTCTAACTTAGATAGAAAAGGATCTCAAGCCGGTTTGGTGGTGGGGCAACCTCCCAAAGTGACGCACAATGACGGTGGTGAGGAAGATGGAGAAACCGCTTGGCATGTGGAAGGGTTCTACCGCTATCAGGTAACCGAAGGCATTGCCATCGAACCAGGTATCGTAACCGTTTTCAATCCGGAACACGAAGGCAGCAACGATGCCATCGTCATTGGGAATATTCGCACCATCTTTCTTTTTTAAGATTTATTACAATCGAGATACCGCAGCAGACGGTTGCTGAAAAAGCTATCTACCGCCAAGTTGGGGGTAGTTTTTTTTATGCGGTCGTTCGTTTTGCTCGTATAAAGACTTAGACCGGCCCCGCGATCGCTATCCAAAAACTACGTTAAAATAACCACCGTAACTCAATGCTTTTTAATATTTTAGATATTTCCTGGAATTATGCCGAACACACCGCCTACGCAGAAACCTCTCAGCTACCAGAACGAATATCCCTGTCCGGTTTGTCGTTGGGGAAAAATTTCCTCCATGCCTTTGATGGAAGCTGTTTCCTGTGACTTTTGCCAGCATATTTTTACCATAGATTTGGAACAGCAAGTTTTAAAAATGAGCGATCGCTTTCCCAGCCTTTCTTGGCGTTGGAACGGTCATTTTTGGCAAGATGCCCGTTTGGGAACCACCCAAATTCGTTGGTGGTACTGGCTGGCAGCCTTAGTTTTGGTTCTGTTTCCCCCAAGTTTAATTGTGGCTACCGCTTTGATTTTCCCACCTATAGAAGGAACTTTCTTAGCCCAATTTCCTTATTGGTGGGCAGGATTGACATTTTTCGTGCATCTATCAATTGTGGTTTGGTTATTTGTCGAAGCCTACCAGTTCCCCCTGCGGCTTTATATCCAAGCTATGGCCCAGTCTTGGCGTCGGCAATTTTAAAAGAGTATTCCACCGTTAGGCCAAATTACGGAATTTTAGCAAAAAACGAACTTGATAAATTGGTCTGTTAAATATTTGTAATTAAAAAAAATAAATATTTAAGAAATATTCGGATCTCCATAGGCAGCGAAATTTTTAATTGCCCACAGAACTTATAAGATAGAATGTATATACGATCGCATAGCAACTGGGAAAACAAGAAAACTTGCTATTCATCGCCCTTGTAGGGGACAGCAAGCGTGTTTTTCTGTAAATTTACTTGCCAGGCCCCAAGCCAGGTATTGCTACTGATGGCACTTCGCATGAGTTGGGGATGGGATCTGGGAGTTTCCAAACATAATTTCTTAGACCGCAAAAGCGGCTTTCTAGATAGCTGCATCATGCTGTCACTAGCCAATCCGGGAAAATGTACGAAAACAACAGCCAACCAAAGCCATTTTACAACTATTTTGAAAGCGGAAGAGAGGCAACCGAGCTACCAAAGACTATGCCCCACCAATCATCTTTTTCGTCGCCAGATTCCCGATCGAACGAAGCCAAAAAACACGAACGCTTGGCAAAATATTATCGCTTGTTAGCTCTCATGCAAGAGGGTCTTTGGTGGCTGAACGCACAAGGGCAGACTGTGGAAGTGACTTCCCAAATGGCAGCTTTGTTGGGATATCGGCGCGAGGAAATATTAAACGCTTCCTTATTTGATTTTCTGACGCCAGCCGTTAGCGTTACCGTACAGCAATACTGGGAAAGTAGCAAGCAAGGCATCCAAGGCAATTGGACCGTCGAATTTACCTGCAAAGATGGTTCGGCGTTGCTGACTCGCATAAACGTTATTCCTTTATTCGATCGTCAGGATGATTTTTTAGGGATTTTGGCAGTGGTTTGTCTCCCTTCCTCACCAAACCTCACTTCCGAAAATTATCCTTTCTTGGCCCTACAAGAAAGTCAAAACCAACTCAACGCGATCGTCACCAATACTTCCGACAGCATTTTGATTGTAGACCAAAACGGGAAAATCTGTTTTGCCAACCCAGCCGCCACCAAATTGTTCGATCGCAAGCTAGAAGAGTTGCTGGGCAGCGAATTGGGCTTACCCGTCGTACGAGAGGAAACAGCAGAAATTCAACTTTTGGGTACGCAAGGCAAACTAGCTATCGGCGAAATGCGCGTTGCCCCGGCCCTTTGGCAGGGGAGATCCGTTTACGTAGTTTCCGTACGGGATATTACCGACCGCCGCCAGACAGAAAATGCCCTGCGAGAGAGTGAAGAACGGTTTCGGCAGCTAGCAGAAAACATTCAAGATGTCTTTTGGTTGTTTTCCCCAGAAACCGAACAGTGGCTGTACGTCAGCCCCGCCTACGAGTCCATTTGGGGGGAATCCCGCGATCGCTTGTACGAAGATGCCCACAGTTGGCTGGAACGCATCCATCCCCAGGAACGGGAATTGGTGAAAAGTTGGGTAGACCGCCGGTGGTGTCGCGAACCCAGCCACCTGGAATACCGCTTGGTGGACGAAAACGGACAAATCCGTTGGATTTGGCATCGGACCTTTCCCGTGAAAAACGACCGGGGGGAAGTGTATCGCGTGGTGGGAATTGCAGAAGATATTAGCGATCGCAAACTTGCCCAAGAACAGCTTCTACACGATGCCTTGCACGATGCTCTCACCGGCTTGCCCAATCGTAACTTATTTATGGAACGGGTGGAAGGGGCACTCAAACGCAGCCAACGCCATCGAGAGTCCTTATTTGCTGTTTTGTTTTTGGATTTGGACCGTTTTAAAATTGTCAACGATAGTTTGGGGCATTTGGTCGGCGACAAGCTGCTAATTGCGATCGCGCGATCGCTAGAAAAAATTCTACGCAGCAGCGACACCGTTGCCCGTTTGGGGGGCGACGAATTTACCATTCTCCTGGAAGACATCGAAACCGCCCAAGACGCCGTACAAATTGCCGAACGCATCCGCCAAGCCCTTTCAGTTCCCTATCATGTGGAAGGTCACGAAGTCTTCACCACCGTCAGCATCGGCATTGCCCTGAGTTCCTACAACTATACCCGCCCGGAACAACTGCTGCGAGACGCCGACCTAGCCATGTACCGCGCCAAAGAACTGGGCAAATCCCGCTATACCATCTTCGACCGCGCCATGCATGCCCCAGCAGTCAAACTGCTGAAAATCGAAAACGACCTGCGCCGGGCTATTTGGGCAGAAGAACCCGAATATTCAGAATTTCTGCTATATTACCAACCCATTATTCGCATCGATACCTACGAACTTACCGGATTTGAAGCCCTGGTTCGCTGGCAGCATCCCTACCGCGGCTTGTTAGGTCCTGCCGAATTTATCCCCATCGCCGAAGAAACCGGTCTTATTGTCGATTTGGGCAATATTGTTTTGCGTCAAGCCTGCCAGCAAATGCGCCTGTGGCAGCAACAAGTCTTCCCCAACAATTTACCCCTGCGCGTCAGCGTCAATCTATCTGGGAAACAGCTACGGGACGATAGTATTTTAGAAAATTTAGATAGAATTCTCGCAGAAACTGGGCTATCTGGTCATTTTTTGACCCTAGAGCTCACCGAAAGCATGCTCATGGACGATCCAGAACCGGTTACCAATCTTTTATTACAATTGCGTCAGCGCGCCATTAACCTGAGTATCGATGATTTTGGAACGGGATATTCTTCGTTAAGTTACCTACACAGCTTCCCTGTGAACACGCTTAAAATTGATAAATCTTTTGTCAGTCAAATTCGCCCCGATCGCACCCACCAACACCTCAACTTCCCAGAACGTGCAGAAATCGTTCGTACGATTATTACTCTAGCCCATACCCTAGGCATGGAAGTGGTCGCAGAAGGGGTAGAAACCCAATCCCAGTTGCAACAATTGCAGCAACTCCAATGCGAAAAAGCCCAAGGGTATTTCTTCGCCAAACCCCTAAATGCTAAGGCAGCAAGCGATCGCATTTCTGCTTGTTTTTTGTCGGAAGAAGGGTTTGGGAACATGGAGGTATGGGAGACACAAATAAATTGATTTCCCAAATTTCCCGATCTCCCATACTCAGGATACCAAACCTCACCCAACTTTCGTATAGGCGCGCAAAGGTTCTTTGATAAAACGGATATAGAAATGTTTGAACGTAGAACGAACCACCCGGGGCAAACCAAAATCAATGGGCATCAGATTTTCCGGTAGTTGCCAGTCGTCAACGCGCAAATCCGCAGGTGTTTGGTAGGCAAAGTTGACTTCTGGTGGCTGCAGACCCAACCTTTGTGCCGCTACCGCCGTGGGAACCTGTTGTGGGTTGACCTGCAACACTGCCAACATAGCGGCATCGAGGGCAAAAACACGATCCGACGCCCCGAGAATCCCCAACTCCCTAGGTTCGCCGTTGCTGGGTCCGTTGCCCTCGTGGGCGATAATACCATCTACAATCGTTAGTTGGGGGGCAATGGTGCGAGCAGTTTCCACCAGCATTTCTCCGAAACGGTGGGCGTCTTTACCAGCTTCCATGTGCCACCAAGCTTTCATTTTTCCAGGAACACAGCCAAATAAGTTTTTGACCCCCAAAGTCATAGTTAATTGGACATGGGATTTTACTTTGGGTAAGTTGATAACCACATCCGCATCCATGGCTTCTTTGCTAAGCAATAGGTGGTTAAAATTATTGCTGGCGGTTTGGTAGCGATGTCCTTGAAACTCTACCACAGGCAGATTGAGCCTTTGTAACAGGGATTCGTAGCCGTTCGCCTTGGCAACCCCCAAAGCACTACCAAAAGCGGGACTATCCCCTAGAAATGGCTTGCCCCCTACCTGTTGCACCATTTCCGCCACCGCAGCTACCAATTCCGCTCGGGTAACGCATTCTTTGGTGGGACGCGCGCCCGTTAGCAAATTGGGTTTGAGTAAAACGCGATCGCCTGGTTTGACAAAGGCAGCCATGCCACCCCACGGGGTCAAAAGTTGGGCAAGCGATCGGGTTAGAGCCTCATTTTCGTAAGAATTAGCAGCAAGCAGAGAAACCGTAGGCTTCATAAAATTAAACTTGAAAATACCAGCAAACAACAAAAATCAAAACTCGCTAGCGCATAGCGCCCCTTTTCAAAGCCGTCATGCGCTCTGCATTGGGGAAAACGCCCTGACCTGTCAACTCAGCAATCGCCGGTTTAATTTCCACCTTAACCAAATGTTGCATGCGAATGGTAATACTTTGGTCAAATAAGTGCAAAACCAGCCAATTTTGGGAGGCAGCTGCATCCAACTGTTGGTAAAATTGGTCCGGGGAAATCGGAACATTAAACGTTTCCGCTTGAGTGTCAGTGTAGTGGAACGTGACTTGCGTTGTATTGGGAGATTGTTGTCTGAGCATATCGATCCTCCTTTTGAGCTCATGCGACCAGCCAAGCCAATCCTTCTACAGTTAGGGTTCCCGGTCTTGGCCGCTCATTTTCTCTAAATCCAAAACCGAAGCCACCATTTCTGGCGACATCAGTTCCTTCTCCAGAACAATCTCTCGGATTGACTTGCCCGTTTCCAAAGCTTCTTTCGCCACCTTGGCAGCATTTAAATAGCCAATATGGGGATTCAAAGCCGTCACCAAAGCCAAACTTTTTTCCGCGTACGACCGGCAGCGGGAGCGATGGGCAGCAATTCCCTGCAAGCAACGTTGGGTAAGCGCATCCAACGCCCGTCCCATTAACTCCAAACTGTGAATCAAGTCGTACGCAATCAGTGGCATCATTACATTTAATTCTAACTGACCCGCTTGGGCTGCCAAGGCGATCGCTTGATCGTAGCCCATCACCTGAAAACATACCATCGAAGTCATCTCCGCCATCACCGGATTGTATTTCCCCGGCATAATCGAAGACCCCGGCTGTACCGGCGGCAGCTGAATTTCCCGCAACCCCGTATTGGGACCCGAATCCATCAAGCGCAAATCGTGAGAAATCTTAACCAAATCCTGGGCCAAATTGCGCAATGCCCCAGATATATTCACAAAAGGCGACATACTCTGCATGGCAGCCATGCGATGGGGGGATTCTGCAAAAGCAATATCCAGCATTGCAGATAAATACTGCACCACCAATGGGGGATACTGGGGATGGGTATTGAGACCGGTTCCCGTCGCGCTACCGCCAATGCCTAAAACTTTTAAATCCTCGCTGGCTTGCTGCAACCGCCGCCAGTGGTCTCGCAAAATGACCGACCAAGCGCGCAATTCTTCTCCCAGCGATACCGGAACCGCATCTTGGTTGTGGGTGCGTCCGGATTTGATAATATCTTGAAATTCCGTTGCTTTGGCCTCCAACGCCGCTATGGCAGCCAGAATTGCCGGTTTGAGGGTGCGTTCCATCGCCAGCAAGCCGCCAATGCGAATCGCCGTGGGAATCACATCGTTGGTGGATTGACCGTAATTGACGTGGTCGTTGGGATTGACCCGTTGGTAGTTGCCCTTGCGATCGCCTAAAATTTCCAAAGCCCGATTGGCTAGGACTTCGTTTAAATTCATATGGTGGGAAGTGCCTGCCCCCGCTTGGTACACATCTACCACAAATTGGTCGCGCCACTTTTGGGCTAAAATTTCATCGGCGGCTTGGATAATCGCATTGCCCACATCTTCCGGGATGCATTGCAAATCTCGGTTCGCCATGGCTGTGGCTTTCTTCAGCCAAATCCCCGCATCCACATACGTAGGCAGGGGTTTGATGCCGCTGATGGGAAAATTTTCCGTTGCCCGTAAGGTTTGAATGCCGTAGTATACTTCATCGGGAAGCTGGCGTTCCCCCATGGAATCTTTTTCTGTACGCACCTGGGATGTTTTCCTCCTGAAAAAAAATAACTTGACAAATGATATATTTTATGGTAATCAATCGCTATCTATAATACGCAAACGGACCGTACGTTCGTTCTCCGCTTCTCCCAGGGAAACCTCAATATTTTCCTGGGATAGTTTTTCGATCGCACTCAACAGCGATCGCAAGTGGGGCGTAGAAGCACCAGTTTCCACGTACAAGCGATCGGCCAAACCAGACAAACGCTGCCAAGTTCCGTGGAGTTTGACAGCAGCTTGTTCCAGCTGTGCCGCTTGATTTAGCAAATCCGAAGCCATCCCCAAACAATCAAGACGCATCGCCTCTTCCAACGCCATCTCCACATCCGCATCGCTATCTTCCAAAGCACGAATCCGCGCCGCCGCATCCAGATATTTCGATAAATTGCGCGCCTCGCTGGTGATATTTTTCACCGTCTCCGTATTGGGATTTTGGGCTAAATTCTCTTGAAGCGCCGTTTGGTGGGATTCCGGTAGCTTTTCCATTTGCTTGACCAAAGGGGCCAAATACCGCGGCGGCAGCGATTGGTCGGCGGCTTTTTCCTTGGCTTCCTCCGGTAGCAAATCGGAACTCATAGCCGTCCATTCGTCAGCCAGTTGCCGGACTTCCCGCTGGGTAATGCGATCGCCACGTTTGGCCGCATCGGTCACTACCTGTTGGACCTCTGGAGAAGCTTTGGCGGTTTCCACAAAAGCACGTTTGCTGAAATGATTGATGGCATCGGACGCCAACTCGCTATTGGCCAGCAGTTTGTCCGCACTATCCGCTAGTTCGATCAGGGAATAAGCTTGACTTTTGCTAATTTCCCGTTCCTTCAGCCAGTTTAAAAACCCCATTCGGTGACCGTCGCCGGTTTTCTTCTCGCGATCGCGTACTACCCGCATAATCCGACCGCGCCAAATATCCGTTTGCAAGTCAAAGCGATCGCAAATACGCCATGCCGTATCCACCTGTTCTTGAAACGTCTCATCCGAAAGCTCTTCATCCTCCGGATCGGGAAGCTGAAAATTTAACTCCGGCAGCGATTGCAACTCGCCAGCATCGAGATTTTCTAATTTTTGAGCGGGTTCTTCGTCAAACGAGGACACAGGAGACTCAACCATAACCGCAAACACGACATCTAGTATGGAATCGTCGAACCATTATGGCACGATTTCATGCGCTTTGGTTGCTTTTGGGAAAGTTCGTATCCACCGCTTTGACTTCCCCCAAATGAATGTGCCAGCAGCGATCGGCAATTTCAGTAAGTTCGCTGGCATCGTGGCTGACCACCAACAAGGTCCAATGACCCCGCAATTTTTCCAGCAAACTCACCAACTGGCGACGCATGGACCAATCCAATCCCGCTGTAGGTTCGTCTAACAGCAATATATGGGGTTGGCGAATTAGCTGTACCGCCAAAGCCAATCGCCGTTGCTGACCGCCGCTTAACGAATAAGGCGAGGTATCTAGGGAAAGATGGTCCAATCCCACTTCTTGCAAGGTTTGTTGGATTTGTTGGGAACTAAATTCGGGATGTCCCAAACGCAGTTCTTCTAAGATACTATTGCCGCAAAAGTGCCTCTCGGGAAATTGAAAGACCAATCCCGAGATTTCCTGCATGTCTTCTGGGGTCAGTTGGCGATGGCTCGAAGAACCGCTGCGGTAGGCACCATTGCACCAGCAAATTTCACCGCTGGTTTTCCGGGCCAATCCCGCTAAAATTTCTAGTAGCGTGGTTTTTCCCGAACCGCTGGGACCGACAATCAATGCCAATTCTTGCGGCACCAACTCCAGATTGGTTGGTTTTAAAATCGCTGTGGGACTGGCTGGGGGATGGTAGACCAAATCTTTTAAATACAGCATGAATGAATGCCAACAATAGCCAACTTTTGAAACCTCTAATCTATTATTGTAGAACTTGGTTGCCAACAGCAGTCATAGCCCATTGCGGAACTTGTAGCGTTCCCTATCAGTCTCCACCACAGTCAGTGGGCGGTCCCACCGGTTATTTTTTCCTTTATTTTCAATTTGATTTTCTATGAAACGTTGGTTGGTGGCAAAAATACAAGTTGGTTCGGCCTTCGCTGGTGGCTTCCTGCTGGCAGTGACGGGATGGGTAACACCGGCCGTGGCTGGCGATCCTTTCCGCGATACCAATCCCCACCCTATTGGCGAATCTACAGAAGCAGCTTTTCGCGCGGTTTTTCAACATGGTAATTATGCCTATGCCCTCGTTCACCTCCAAAAAGCAAGAGCCAGCGAACCCGATGAACCCATGCACTACGCTTTGCAAGCGTCGGTGGAGTATTTGGAATCAGATTGGGATGCGTTTTTAACTTACAGCGAGAAAACCTTGGAATCCGCTCGGGATTTGGTAAAAGAAGACCCGCTGCGGGGACATACCTATATGGCTGTGGGGCATTTTTTGATCGGGGCCCATATGGTGCTTACGGAGGATGTTGGCGGCGTGGCGAAAGCGTTGGGAAAATTGCGACCTATTTTCAAGAACCTATCCGCTGCGGAAGAAATTTCTCCCCAAGACCCGGAATTAAATTTAATTCGCGGCTATATGGATTTGATGCTGGCGGTGAATTTGCCTTTTGCCAACCCCGATGAAGCGATCGCACGGATGGAGGAACACGGCAAACCCGCTTATGTGGCCTATCGTGGCATTGCTATTGGCTATCGGGATTTGGAAAAAGCAGACCAAGCTAGAGAGTATGTGGATAAGGCGTTGGCGATTCATCCCCACAATCCCGATTTGCTGTATTTAAAGGCACAAATTTTGCTCCATCAAGGGGAAAAAGAGAAAAGTTTGCAATATTTTCAAGCTGCTCTAGCTAGGCGATCGCAGTTATTGCCACAAATTTCCCGCCAAATTGCCTACGAACACTGTCGGCTGGCTACGGATTTGGCCGAGCGCGATCGCAGTGTTTGTCACCAGTTGTTGGATTAGCTGGAGAATTGGAGGGAGCTTCGGGGCATGGGAGAAAACAATCGATTGTACTTTTCGATCTCCCAGGTTCGGTAGGCTCGATACGCTCGATACACCCCCACGCCCCCAATCCCCCCTATATAAGTTTATTTAAAGCCAACTGCGGCTTGCCAAACGAAAGCCAACAGGAGAAAGAACACAGGGATAATTGGCAGTACGTCTACCAAGGGATCGAAGAATTGGTAAGCTTCTGGGAGTTTGGCGAATAGCATAGCTGCTTCCATCTGTGGTTCGTCCTTTGCAATAGAGGTTTCATATTCGCCAAAAATTTTAACACGGCAATTGCCATTTGCGACCAGCCATTGCCGGCTCTTGAATCCCTTTCTCCATTGGCGATCCCGACGCAAAACTCGATTTTTTGTTGCTAATTGACACTTTTTCCGAGCAATTCTTACCTAACTTTTTTAGATTACACTAGCAATTTTTTCGCCAAAATAAAATAAAAAATCCCGGCATATATGGGTTGTGGCTTTTCAAAATTCCACAGCAACTAAGAATCAATTTCTGACTTTTTCTTGGTTGGTAGCGACCCCCCAAATCCCAGTGTTTCCAGGGTTTCTGGCAACGAACGTTCAGGCTGCTTTATAGGTTCTTCATGAAACTTAAGAATTGTTTTTACTTCTTTATTTCCGCTGAAAATTTTCTAGTATGGAGACGGATTTGGAAGTAGTGAAGTTTGCAGGTTGAATTCGTATGAGCCAATGCTCTAGTCAGGGAAAGTTAGGTCTTTCCACTCAAATTGCCTACGGTTTAGGAGATTTCGGTCCCTCGCTGGCAGGAAACGCCGTCCTGGTCTTCTTTCTATTCTTCATGACCACGGTCGCTGGACTGCCTGCGGACTTAGCCGGTCTGATTATGTTTTTGGCCCACTCCTGGAGTGCTGTCAGTACGCTGATTGTGGGTCAGTTCAGCGATCGCTTGCAGACCCGTTGGGGGAGAAGGCACATTTGGATGATTTTAAGTGCCCCCATCATGGCTGTTAGCTTCGTGCTCATGTGGTGGGTTCCTCCAACTTCAGAATGGTTTCGTTTCGTCTATTACCTAGCCCTAGTGCTCATCTTTGAAACGGCTGCTAACATTTACCTAATTCCCTACGGAGCATTGCTAACCGACCAAAGCGACAAACCGCAAGACCACGTACGATTGAACGGACTTCGTTTTGGCTTTTCCCTCGCTGGATGCATGGGGGCTCTTGCTATCATGCGCGCGATCGCGCAATGGGAATATAAACCCACACAACAACTTTGGGATTTAGGCCTGGTCGGCGCTTTCCTCACAGTCGCCTCGATCGGTTTTTGCTGCTGGGGAACGCAAGAACGCCCATACACGCAGCCAACCAATGACAGTTCCCGCTGGCAACAATTTAAATCCCTATTTCAAAATCGCCCCCTACTCTTTCTGGTGGGGATTCACGCCTTAGCCTGGCTGGCCGTACAAATTACGCCTGCCATTGTACCTTATTTCGTCAACCACTACATGGACCTCGATTCCACCCAGACCACCCAAGTGATTCTGGTTATCCAAGGCATGGCTTTGATGGGGATGTTCGTTTGGGAACCTTTAAGCCGTCGCCTGGGCAAACGAGTGGTTCACTGGTTGGGAAGCAGTATTTGGATTGTTGCCAGTATCAACTGGTTGTGGTTGGAACCCGGACAAATCAATCAAATGTACTTCCTCGCTGCCACCTCTGGATTTGGTATGGCCTCTTCCTATCTGGTTCCCCCATCCATGCTGCCGGAAGTGGCGGATTGGGACGAACTACATACTGGTAAACGCCGGGAAGGCTTGTTCTGGAGTCTGCTGCTTTTCCTACAAAAATTTATCCTGGCAACGGGACTGTTCCTAGTAGGAAACCTGCTGAACCAGTTTGGTTTCGCCGAATCTGTACCGGGTCCTGTAGAAGTGATCCAACCCGAGTCGGCTTTGGTAGCAATTCGTTATATCGTTGTCTTCGTACCTGTCTTCGCATTGGTGGGAAGCTTGATTTTGACGTTTGTTTATCCCCTCGATCGCACTACCTATCAAAATACTCTCTTTGAACTGGAGAAGAAACGGTTGGCAAACTCTTCAGCATCCGCTAATTAACCTCCCTACTAGCGATCGCTGTTTGTAGCGATCGCTCTTTTTTTTCTCCTCGATTTCCCCTACCCTATAGATATCTTTGCAACCAGATAGGCGGAAATTTGCATGTTACCACCAATACAAAACATTCAAATAGTTGCCGCTGTTGCCATTGCTGTTTCTCTTTTGGTTGCCTGTGGCAGCAGGCAGTTAGAAAATTGTCGGTTTGAAGAAATTGAAGACGCCGAAGTAGAATTCGACCCCGGCGATATTGACGTAGAACGCGGCGAGGTAGAAATGCTTTGTTCGGGAGAAACCATCGATGTAACTTGGTCCCAGTTTCGCCGTCGCTTAAATGTCAATCCTGGCGATTACAAAAATCGTTTGTCTCGTTTTGCCGAAGAAATTAACTGCGTGAAAGAAAAACAGGATAGCAAACAAGTTCTTTGCCGGCATAAAAATATGGACGAATATAAAGCTTTAAAATTTAGTTACGACGACTAAACACAGAAAAGAAATCTATAAAATTAAAATAAAAAATTCATAGAAATTCAGTTATTCCCTATCATAACTATTCCCATATTTTTGTAGGAGCGCTTCGCGAAATGCCCCTATTGTTTTGACCATCGAATTGGAATTGTACAGATTCCGTATAATAACATCCAGGGCAATTAAAAATATTCAGACCATCGTTGTATTTTCTCCCAATAAAGAAGCATTGGGAACTGAACAACCAATCTTATCTGATTTTAGAGAAAAAGCGCCCCACCTTTGTGCCCTTTGTGTCTTCGTGGTGCCAATTTACAGAAACAACCAAACCAGGTAAAATCTCCCACACCATCCCTATGCAAAAATACTATTCAAAATGACAATTCTAGACTGGTCTATCTGCCTAGTTTATATAGGATTTTCTTTACTGTTAGGCTTTCTGCTTTCCCGTCGCGGTGGCAAAAGTTTGGAAGAATTTTTTGTTTCCGGGCGATCGCTTTCCTGGTGGTTGGCAGGAACCAGCATGGCAGCCACCACCTTTTCCATCGATACCCCATTATACATCGCCGGCGTCGTAGGCGATCGCGGCATTGCCGGCAACTGGGAATGGTGGAACTTCGCCATCGCCCATATTATCATGATTTATATCTTTGCCCGATTGTGGCGGCGATCGCAAGTGGTCACCGACGCAGAACTGACAGAACTTCGCTACGGCGGTCGTGGGGCAGCCTGGCTGCGGGGCGTCAAAGCCTTTCTCTTCGCCGTTCCCATCAACTGCATCGGTATCGGCTACGCCATGCTAGCCATGGTCAAAGTTGTTGATGCCTTGGAAATCTGGTCCAGTTTGGGCATCGAACCCGGACAACAGGTAAAATTATTGAGTACCATTGGTGTCAGCCTGTTGGTCTTACTCTACACCAGTTTTGCCGGGTTGTGGGGCGTGGTCGTCACCGATTTTTTCCAATTTTTCCTGGGATTGTTGGGGGCAATTGCCGTTGCAGTGGTCTCGGTGAACTCGGTGGGGGGAATGGAAACTTTAATTGCCCAGGTTCAAACCAATACCCCAGCCGATACCCTATCGTTTTTTCCCCTATCTTGGGATACTTCAGGTATTCGCTGGCAGGAAACCGCCGGTATCACTGCTAGTAGCTTTTTTGCCTATACTTTCGTACAGTGGTGGTCGTTTCGTCGCAGCGATGGGGGGGGCGAATTTATCCAGCGGTTGATTTCCACCAAAGATGAGGTGGAGGCGGAGAAGGCGGCGTGGTTTTTTAATATTCTGCACTATATCGTACGGACCTGGCCGTGGATTGTGGTGGCTTTAGCCGCGATCGCAGTATATCCCGAACTCAGCGATCGAGAACTGGGCTATCCCAAACTGATGCTGGAATTTTTACCGCCAGGATTGTTGGGATTGGTGGCGGCTTCCCTGTTGGCGGCGTTTATGAGTACGGTTTCTACTTCTATTAATTGGGGGGCATCCTATTTAACCAACGATATCTATTTGCGGTTTCTCAATCCCAATGCCAGCCAGCTGCAGTTGGTGGCGGTGGGTCGTTTGGCATCGGTGTTGGTGACGGTGTTGGGGGCAACGGCGGCGTTTTTCTCGGAAAGCGTGGCGATGGTCTTTCAGTTGGTGATTGCCATTGGCACGGGTCCGGGATTGGTATTAATATTACGTTGGTTTTGGTGGCGTATTAATGCTATGGCAGAACTGACTTCTATGCTGGCAGGATTTGTGGTGGGATTTTCGACTAGTGTGGTTCCCATTTTGCAAATTGATGATTTTGGCTGGCGGTTGGTGGTGACTTCGGCGGTGACGGCGGCAATTTGGATTCCGGCGATGTTGCTGACGCCTCCCGAAGATGACGATACGTTGAATCGGTTTTATGCTAGGGTTCGACCTCCTGGGTTTTGGCAGCGGCAGGCTAAGGCGACGGGAATTGAAAGCGAAGGAGATTTGTTACGCAATGTGAAGCAAGCGATCGCGGCTTTGTTTTTACTATTTGGCGTTATGTTTGGTATTGGTGGCTTTTTGCTGTTGCAACCCTTTGCCGGCTGGATGTTTGCCATGATTGCTGGGGTGGGTTGGATGTGGCTGCAGCGGCTGCGAAAATCTCGCGTTGCGCCTACCCCCAGACCGGGATTGTCGGATAGGGATGTTTCCGATGCTGAAAAATGGTAGAATACAGGAAAATGTAACGAAAAGTAAAGTTATGCAGGCGTTTTTTCGACAAGTTGTAGCTCCGATTTTGATTGTTTTGGTATTTTTGGTGGCTTTGGCGGCTACCAGTGCCCGTATCTTTTTACCCGATGATATGGTAACGCCAGCCCCCAGCGGTGTGGTTCCTTCCCTCTCCCATTCGCTAGATTTTGGCAGGAATTCCAATTCATTTGGGTATTTTGATGGGAAATATTTTCAATAAAATCAGATGGCTTTAGGGTATCGCATCGATAGCGGTTCTCCGATAGAACGTCCTTTGCTGTTGAAGTTGATGCAGCAATGCTATCAGGAGTTGTATCCCCAACCGGATGTGTCTCATTTGGAAAGTACGGTGGATCGGTATCTGTCGGTGGCTACCCCTTTGTGGTTTGCGAAGCTGGCGGATGCGAATCCTTCTTCCCAGCAGTCGCCGATTGGTTGTCTGTGGATGGGCAATGCTACCGACCAAATTGCGGGTAGACCTACGGCTTATATATTTTTACTTTATGTGATGCCCCACTACCGCCGTCAGGGCATTGGTACGGCTTTGCTACGCAAGGCGGAAGATTGGGCGAAAACACGCGGCGATCACCAAATTGGTTTGCAAGTCTTTCTCGATAACGAACATGCTTTCCATTTATATGAAAAGTTGGGCTATCATACCCAGTCTCTCTGGATGGTGAAAAATTTGGGGGAAGAGGGTTGATTTTTTGGGGTGGGTATGGTAAATTAAGTTTAGAAGGTCAATATAAATAATGGAAATAAAGGGAGTCGGCGACGAACACGTCTATCCCATTATATAGAAGTATACGTCAAGGGGGTGCGGGGAGTCAAGCCCCAGAGAAAAAATCGCGATCGCCCAGCGCCCTATCCTAACGCTCCTCTCAATTGGAATTGGCAACAGCAGATCGAGCAGATTCCTCCGCAGCAGCCATCTAAATTGCGCCCCAATCAAAAATAGGAGATTTTTTTTGGGAAGTATTGATTTTCTGGGGTGGGTATGGTAAGTTAAGTTTAGAAGATAAATATAAATAATGGAAATAGAGGGAGTCAGCGACAAACACGTCTATCCCATTATATAGAAGTATACGTCAAGGGAGTGCGGGAAGTCAAGCCCCAGAGAAAAAAATCGCGATCGCCCAGCGCCCTATCATCCTAAGAGAGGATAGAATAGAGAACAGAGAAAATAGGGGAAAAAGCGATCGCCGACTACCAGTTTAGACAGCAGCTTCCTGTTGAAAAGCCGACGCCTTGTGCTTCATCATTTGCAAAATATTGTAAAACCCATTAGCGCGGGAAGGGGTTAAACTAACATTTAAGCCAGTCTCTTGAATAAAATCGGGAGAAATCTGGGAAATCTCCTCCGGAGTCAAACCATTGAGACCCTCAATCAACAGAGACACCAAACCTTTCACCAACTGTGCATCGGAATCGCCGCGATACCAGACCTTGCCATCGCGAAACTCAGCAATAACATAGACCTGAGAAACGCAACCAGGAACCTTATTCTCTGCCACCTTTTGGTCTTCCGGCAACGCCTCCAACCGCTTAGCGAAATGAAGAAGCTGTTCGTATTTACGCTTGGGATTGGAAACCCGTTGAAACCGTTGCACAATTTTATTCAGTTTGGGAGAAGGAGTAGAAACCATAGACTGCCAAAAATAGAACAATAATTTACCACGCACCTACAGTATAAAAAAAAATAGAGCGTCGGCAAAGGTAGAGATTAGCGAATCGGGGAACCATTCTTCACCGGCAGATGGGGTTGCAAGAGAATCGTCTCCTTCCCATCGCAAGCCGCCAACACCAGAACCTCCGAAGAAACACCAGCCACTTTCTTAGGAGGAAGATTGGCAACCACCACCACCTGCTTGCCCAACAACTCTTCTTCTGTATAATTATGAGTTAGTTGGGCAGAACTGGTCTTCATCCCCAAATCTCCCACATCGATTTTCAGAATATAAGCCGGTTGTTTCGCTTTGGGATTGGGTTCTACCTCCACAATCCTACCAACACGCATATCCACCTGCATAAACTCCTGTAGGTCAATTTCCGGATTGGCTTGAGAAGGGTTTTCTGCCATAAAAAATTCATCTCCCATTGGATATCGGATATTTTCCGTCACCATGATACCGGTTGCTGGTACGGGTGTTGACCCCACAGGCGAAATCTCTGCCATCGTTGATAGATAAATATAAAAAATTAGCAGCTATGCCATCTGCCGACTGGATTGCCGCAGCCGAAGAATATCTCCAACAAGGAAAACTGCAGCAAGCCGCCACCACTTGCCAAACCATTCTCCAGCAACAACCAGACAACGCCGCCGCCTACAAACTCCTAGGCAACATTTACCAGCAACAGGGAGAGATAACCGCCGCCAAACAAGCCTACGAAACCGCCATTTCCCTATCGCCAGATTTCGCCGAAGCCTATGCCAACTTAGGCAACATTTACCTACAACACCAAACATGGCAAGCCGCCATCGATAGCTATCAAACCGCCATTCGCCTCAATCCCCACTTAGCCGGCGTGTATCGCAACCTAGCCAAACTGTGGCAAGCCACCGGAGACCA
>NZ_LNDC01000066.1 GCF_001870905.1 Geitlerinema sp. PCC 9228 | reverse complement strand
AATGGGGCTAAAGCCCCACGAGGCGCTTTTCCTCCCCGCGCTAAAGCGACGGGGATTCCAAGCTACCGAAAGTTTTACTTGATATTTGGGGCTATACCATCCCCGCTAGCTTTCCCAGGTCAAATGTTTTGAGGTGAGCTTATGAATAAACTATTATGGTTGCTTCCTGCATCGCTGGTGGCTTCTACAGCGATCGCTATGCCAGCAAAAGCCTATGAAGAGTACGATTTGGAACGCTTGCAACGCACCAATGCCTGCGTTCGTTGTAACTTGCGTGGTGCCGATTTAGAAGACGTTCGCTTGCGTGGTGCCAATTTGCGCTCTTCCGATTTGCGCGGTGCCGATTTGGAAGGGGCCGATTTGGAAGATGCGAATCTCGAAAATGCTGATTTGCGCGGTGCCAACCTCGAAGATGCTAACTTAGAAGATGCCAACCTCACAGATGCCGATTTGCGCGGTACCGATTTGGACGATGCGGATTTGGATGGTGCCAGAACCTACGGCGCGCGTGGTTTGTCCGGTCGTTATGACCACCGCTACGACGATCGCTACGATGGTCGTTACGGTGACCCCTATGGCGATCGCTACGACGACCGCTATAATGCCCAATACTATAACGAAATTAACGAAATTTATCGGGAAGTTCTAGGGCGCAATGTGGACCGCAATGGATTGCGCACCTGGGTTCGCGAACTACGTCGGGGAACGTCTCTCAAGGAAATTCGCCACGAAATTGCCCACGGTCAGGAAGCCAGATCCCAACTCAACCGCATTTACCGACAGTTGCTCAGCCGCAATCTCGATCGTGATGGATGGGATACTTGGAGCGATCGCTTGGCGGATGGTTGGAGTCTAGAACAGGTACGCCGCGAAGTTGCCAACAGCGAGGAAGCCGAAAATCGCTACCAACGTTCCCAAACCAACTACAGCAAAGCCATCCATCGCATCTATCGGGAGGTTCTAGGGCGCAACGTGGACCGCAGCGGTGCCAGAACTTGGATGCGCAAACTACAAAACGGCGAAGATTTGCAAGAAATTCGCGATGAAATTGCCCACAGCAGCGAAGCCGAAACGGCCATCCACCGAGTTTACCAGCAATACTGGGGACGCCGCGCCAACTCCCAGGAAGTCGATGCTTGGCAAGACCACCTCGCCGACGGTGGCGATTTAGGAGATCTTCGCGATGCTTTGCGCCGCCGGCGATAAAGAACGGGTATGGCTATTGGGTAGGATGTGCAAACACGAGTTTGTTGTAATCTTCATTGCTTTCCAAATCCACAAAATCCGGTTCGGATTTGGCCGTTTCCCGAATACTGGGGTCTAGAGTAATGGCTTGCCGCAAGTTTTTCACCGCTAGCTTGCTGTTTTCCTGCAAAGCATACAAACGCGCACCGTTGTAAAAACTCCCCGGATCGTCCTGCTTGAGATTAACTGCTCGTTTGAGGGAGGTTTCGGCTTCTTCGTAGCGCCCTAATTTCATCAAGGGAACGCTGCGATCGCGCCAAATTTGGTAGTTGTTGGGGTCTTTTTCTTTTACTTGCTCGAAACAATGCAAAGCGTTTTCATAACGGCTGCTGGCGGTGAGGAAATGGGCTTTTTGCCACCAAATCTCCGTACGTTCGGGATTGATTTCTAAAGCTCGGTCCAAAGAAGCGATCGCATCTTCGTACTGCTGCACCCTACCTAAAGCCATGCCCCGCTGGTACCAAATTTTATCGCTATCGTCTTTGAGTTTCAGCACTTTATCGTACGCCGCGATCGCATCGGGATAGTTTCCCATTTCCAACAATTCATTGGCTTGCGATAAATAAAAGTCGCACAGTTCTTGCAACTGCGATTCCAACTTGCTCTGAAACTGCATCGACTGTTCGATGGTTTGCCGGGTTTGCGACATTAAATTTTGCGCCGCTAATGCCATGGAAACCACTTCTTTCAACTGCGGCGTACTGTCGCCTTTATTGGTAGACAAAGACCCACCGGGTGTCGATTCCAACTCGGCATGCATGGCTTGGCTGGGTTCGATCCAATCCGAACGGTTACGCCCGGAATGGCGATCGCCGCTATTGTAACGCCGCAGCAATAAGAAAGCACCAAAAGCACTCGCCGGGATACCCACAATCGCCAGCAACACCAAAATCACCCCCATTAGGTTCAGCAATCCCAATGTATTGCCCAAGGCGCGATCGACTTCCTCTTGCACCATCTCTTGCACGCTCTCGTCGGAGGTAGCTCCCGCCTCTGGAGCACTAGCTTCCACCTCGCTTTCTGCTGCTGGTGGCGATGGCGGTGCTGTCATCGGTTGCTCTGGTGCCGGTGTCGCCGCTGGCGTTGGTTGCGGGGTAGGTGGTGGAGAAGCTTCTGGCGTGGGAGACGGAGAAGGCGACGGACTGGGAGAAGGGGAAGCCTCGGGAGAGGGAGAAGGAGAAGCTTGTGGGGTAGGAGAAGGCGACGGACTGGGAGACGGAGAAGGGGAAGGCTGCTGTTGTTGGTTTTCTGGTTTGGGGGAACTCTCGGGAGAGGGAGAAGGCGATTGAGCGCGAGCCGTACCCACTGCAAGCAGCAAGGCAGATAAGGTCAACAGAAGGAAATGCTGGAATTTCATAAAAAAATCGGACCTACTCGATTAACGACTGAAACCGATCGCTGTCTTGGAGCCTTTGAAAATCCGGCTCGTTTCTAGCTAGGGACTTGTATCGATCCCGATTGCGGTTAATGGCCTGTTGTAAGTTTTCACAAGCCAAGTCTATATTACCCTGCAACGCATGGCAGCGTGCTTTTTGATACCAAGTATCCACATGTTCGGGGGCAAATTGAGATACTTTTTGGTAAGCATCCAGAGCAGCTTGATTTTTTTTCAAAGTTTGTAATAGTTGGGCAAAATTATACCAGGCATCTACGTAATCTGGTTTGATTTTTAATGCTTTTTTATACGCTTGAATGGCTTTCTTTGGTTGCTCCATTTCCTGCCAAACCAAGCCTAAATTTTTCCACGCTTCGTAGTAATTGGGTTTGAGCTTTAAAGCCTTTTTATAGGAAGGAAGCGCTTCTTCGTATTGCTTCATTTTCACCAAAACGCTACCGCGGTTGTTCCACGCTTCCGGGTATTCCGATTTCAATGCCAAAGCGCGGTCGTAGGATTGCAGAGCTTCTTCGTAGCTGCGTTGTTGGAATAAGGTACTGCCACGGTTGCTCCAAGCTTGGTAGTAATCGGGTTTGTACTCGATCGCTTGGTCGTAAGCCGCGATCGCTTCTTCGTAGTTCCCTTGCAAAAAAGCTGAGTTCCCTTGCTGGAAAAAATGCACCGCCTGTTGGTTCTTTTCTTCACTCACCCCAGGAGAAGGCGTTGGGGGGGATTGCGCCGCAGCCGTATCGGTAGGAGTGGGTTCTGGAGTTTCGGTTTGCAGAAATGTTTCTGGAGAGTCTTCCACTTCCTCAACTTCGCTTTCCTCTTGCTCTTCCGGTGGCAATTCCGGCGTCACTGGCGAAATACTTGACAAAACAGCCATTTTCCGATCTAAATTTTGTCGCTCCGCTTGTAACGTATTCAGCACCGATTCCGCCTGGGACATGCTCTGGTGTAGCTGCTGAATGGCATCATCGCGAAAGCTGTCAATTTCCTGGGCAAACAACTTACTCTGCCGTTCCATATAAGACAGCAGCAACCAAATTCCCACCCCAGAAAGCGTAGGCAGCAAAACCAAAAGAAAGGCCACCACGTACATGAGCAAAGTGGCGCGACTCATGGCTTGGTTCACCTCTTGCCGAACGCGATCGCGAAGGGCTTCCGAAACAGGTTGGTGCGGTTGTTCGGTGGGGGAATCGGAAACTTGCGCTTGCCACTGAGGCAGCGTTGAAACCTGGGATTTCGCCAGGGTCTGGCCGCTGGAGATGGCAACCAAACATACAGATGGCACCCCAACCAGCAAGAACCACCACCGAAAAAGGAACCGCTTGCACGGAGAATTTGGAGATTTCATGGGCTACCTACCTGCCATCCAATTAGCAACGGGTCGCAATGGTTCTTAATTTGGCGATAGTCCCATTTCAGCATATTTCCTCCTCTATAGCACGAATTGATAGGAAGCGTACCGAGCGTGAAAGATAGGGAAATGAGAAAATTAGAAGATCGATGGATTTGTCTCTTCCATGCCCCCACGCTCCCAAGCTCCCATACCCCTTAGGAAACAGCCACCAACACCTGTTGGTAACACGCTAAAATTTGCTCGACCACCTGCTCCACCGTCAGTCCGTCGGTTTGGATTTCAATGGCATCGGCAGCTTGGCACAAAGGGGCCACCATGCGATCGCTGTCTTGCTGGTCGCGTTTGGCGATCGCTTGTTCGAGCATTTCCAAATCAATTTGATTTTCTCCCTGTTGCTGCATATCTTGCTGGCGGCGGCGCGCCCGTTCTTTCACCGAAGCAGTCAGAAAAATTTTTAACTCGGCCTCAGGAAACACATTGGTACCAATATCGCGCCCTTCTGCCACCAAACCGCCACGTTCGCCGTAGCGTTGCTGTTGCTGTACCAAAATTTGCCGCACTGCCGGTTGGGCTGCGACCGTGGAAACTGCATTGGTGACCTCGTTGTTGCGAATTGCCGGCGTCACATCTCGCCCATTGACCTGCACTTCTACCCGATCCCCATGGGGAATTAAATCAATACGACACTGGCTGGCAACTTCGGCGACTGCAGGTTCGTCGTCCATGGCCACCCCAGCATCCAAAACCGACCAGGTAACCGCCCGATACATAGCCCCCGTATCCAAATACAGTAAGTTTAACCGTTCGGCAACCTGGCGGGCGACCGTTGATTTGCCCGCTCCAGCCGGACCATCAATGGCCACAATCGGACGGCGATGGTTTTCTAGCAAAATATTGTCAATCAAACGTACCGATCCTACCCAAGCAGCGAGCGCTAGCATACCACGATTCTCTACCCTCTCCAGAGGCACCAGCGTATCCGGATGAACCAGTTCTACATATTCCACCTGAATCTCAGGTTCTGCCGCCAACAGCGATCGCACCGTATCGATAATTGTATGCGCGTCGGGACCATGGTGGTTCGATGCCTGCCGCTGGCGCTCGAATTCCTGGGCAGCTTGGCACAAACTGCGATACAGCAGGGCCGCTTTTTCCCGCTGGTAGGGCTGCAAATATTGGTTGCGCGAACTCAAGGCCAACCCCGAATCCTCCCGCACAATGGCACAACTGACGATTTCTGTAGGCAACTGCAAGTCGGCAACCACCTGGCGGATAATGGCGAGCTGCTGTCCGTCCTTTTGCCCGAAATAAGCCCTCTGAGGCTGGATAATTTGCAAGAGCTTGGTCACCACCGTTGCCACCCCTTCAAAATGACCGATGCGGGTACGACCGCACAAAACTTGGGTCATCGACTTGGGTGGGAAAACGCGGGTGGTGGCTTCGGGATTTTCCCAAGCTATGGCGCCATACATTTGCTCGGAGGTGGGAGCAAAAATGACATCCACCCCCAACTCCTCGCACAACTGGCGATCGCGTTCCAAATCCCGCGGGTATTCCTGGAAATCTTCTCGGGGACCAAATTGCAGGGGATTGACAAAAATACTGACCACAACAATTTGGTTTTCTAAGCGCGATCGCCGAATTAAACTAAGATGTCCCTCATGTAACGCCCCCATGGTGGGTACCAATCCCACCTGCTGGGTGACGCCTTGAGTTTGCCGAAGGGGGGCACGATATTTGTCGAGATAGCAGCGCACAGCCGCAACTGTGGTCAGCAGTCGCACCATAACCAACTGGTTTGTTCTAAGGTACGACAGTCAGTTTACCGTACCCGCGATGGCAATGGCAGCTTCGATCTGGCTGGATCTATCTCGGCCTTCCCAAAACTTCCACACGTACTGGCGCTACTCCCATACGGGTCAACCCCAAAACCTGAGCTGCGGCTTTGGATAGATCGATGATGCGATTGCCGTGATACGGCCCCCGGTCGTTAATGCGCACCACCACAGAACTGCCGTTGCGCAAGTTGGTAACCCGCACTCGAGTACCAAAGGGCAGCGAGCGATGGGCGGCTGTTAGGTCGTATTGGTTGAACGGTTCGCCACTGGCACTCAAACGTCCGTGAAAGCCAGGACCGTACCAGGAAGCGTATCCGCGCAAGCTGGCCAGTAAGTTGTTTCTTTCCGGTTGGGGTTGGGGTTGGGGTTGGGGTTTGGTGGGAATTGATGCCAAAGGTGGAGCTTCCCCAAGCAAGCGGCGCAGTTTGTTGGTGGTTTCTAAGGTATTGCGGGCCAGGTTGTCGGTATCGCTGACAAAGGTGACGCTATCGGACAGTTCTACCAGAATTTCGCCGTTGACCTCGATAACGTAACTTTCTAATTCTGGATGCCACCGCCCCCGAATAGATTCGGCATCCACGTTCTGGCGGTGCATTTGGTTGAGCTGGGCAGCGATCGCACTAGCTCGCCATACGGGATCGCTGGGGTCGTTGGCTGGTTTCGCAGCACTGGCGGGTTTCTTCGACCCGGCGACAGAACTCGGTGTAGGTTCGCCGGCCCTACTGACAGCTACCTCGGACATGGCTCCTACTTGGGATTCGGCGGCGCTGGTGTTCTCTGCCGAAGCCCCCAAAAACAGAAGTACGGGAATATCTTTGACGTATAGGGTCGCAGCCTGTCTGCCCTGCCACTCGTGGGCGTACAAAGAGGCGATCGCTTCAGAGGCATCATCGGCACGACAGGAGGTATCTGTGGCGGTGCAAGCTTGATATTCTCCCACTTTGACGACTTCTGGCGACGTTTTTGGCCTCTTGTGAAGTGCGGGAACGTCGCTTCTACGGTGGTCCTGGGAATGCTCTTCGCTAGCAGCGTGCCTTCGTATCTCTTCTGCCAGGCTAGAGGGAACCACGCCCAGAACCAAAATGCTTGCTGTAGCGGTCAGGCTACTAAACAGTTTTCGCGTCATAAGCTCTATCACGAAATCAAAATCGTCGATTTATCCTTTGGGAATGGTTGGAAAATGAATGCTCTCGTTTGTTGACGCTTCCATAGGTTTTCTTAGGTTGTTTCTCCAACTAGGCAAAAATTACACTAACACAAACTTCCCAAAAAGTGCATCCGAGAAATCTTTAAATATAAAATTCTTTTATAGACTTTTCCTGGCTGCTTTTCCCGGAAATTCTTACCTACAAATCTAGCCGTTCTCTACAAATCTTTCTAGGCTGTTTGAAAAAAATTATCAAAAAACATGAAAAAAAGTTCCTCATTTATGGTATAGAATCTTTCTGCTTTTCGTTACAATACGGGAATATAGGAACCAACGAATAACCATTATGGATTACAAAGAAGCTGGCGTCGATGTCGAGAAAGGCCGTTCCTTTGTAGAAGGGATTCGCCACTGGGTAGAGAAAACGAAGCGACCGGAAGTGTTGGGGCAGTTCGGTGGGTTTGGGAGTTGCTTTCAACTGCCTTCTGGCTATCAAGAACCGATCCTGGTCTCGGGCACCGATGGCGTGGGAACGAAGCTAAAATTGGCTACCCAATGCGATCGCCACGATACAGTAGGCATTGACCTGGTCGCCATGTGCGCCAATGACATTTTAACGTGCGGTGCAGAACCCCTATTTTTCCTGGACTATCTAGCTACCGGCCAGCTCAACTCCCAGCAACTTACCGATGTGGTCGCCGGCATTAGTCGGGGGTGCCAGCAAGCCGGATGTGCCCTCATTGGGGGCGAAACTGCAGAAATGCCCGGGTTTTATCCGCCAGGAGAGTACGACATTGCCGGTTTTTGCGTGGGGATTGTGGAAAAAAGCCAAATGCTGGATGGTTCGCAAGTGGCGGTAGGCGATGTGGCGATCGCGTTAGCCAGTTCGGGAATCCACAGCAACGGCTACAGTTTGGTACGGAAATTGCTAGACACCCACGCCATCGACCTGCAATCTATTCCCCCAGGATGCACCCAATCCTTAGAAAAGATTCTTTTAACACCAACTAAGATTTATGTCAAGCCTGTTTTAGAAGCTTTGCGTTCGGGTTTGCAGGTACGCGCCATGGCCCACATTACCGGCGGGGGATTGCCAGAAAACCTGCCCCGTTGTTTGCCAAGCCATTGTTCCTTACGCATCGATCGCCGTAGCTGGCGCGTACCGCCTATTTTCGATTGGATTGCCCAAACTGGCAACATCACCACAGCAGATATGTTTGCTACCTTTAATATGGGTGTGGGATTGGTTTTATTGGTTCCCCCTTCTCAAGCACAATGGGCGATCGAATGGTTCCAAAACTGGGAAATTCCCGCCTATGTCATCGGCGAAGCGATCGCTGGTGACGGCCGTACAATCGGCTTAGATTAAAATTGCTAATCTTGTTGCCCTACTTTTTGTTGGAAATACCGCCATGAAAGCCGCCTACATCTCCCGCTACGGTTCCCAAGAAGTATTGCAATACGGCGACCTCCCCGAACCCAGCATCAAAGCCAACCAAATGCTGGTGAAAGTATACGCCAGCAGCATCAATCCCATTGATTGGAAAATCCGCAACGGTCTTTTGCAGATAATCACCGGTTATGGATTTCCTTTGATTTTAGGCTTTGATGTGGCTGGAGAAGTGGTACAAGTCGGTTCTCAAGTCACAAAATTTTCCCGGGGAGATGCCATTTACGCTTATCTCGACTATTTTCCCGGCGGTGGTTACGCCGAATACGCCGCTGTCTCGGAAAAATCCGCTTGTCACCAACCCAACAACATGTCCTATGAAGAAGCAGCAGCGGTTCCTTTAGCGGGATTGACTGCATGGCAGGCATGGCAGGAACTCACCAACCTTCAATCGGGGCAAAATGTATTGGTCAATGGTGCTTCTGGCGGTGTGGGCAGTTTTGCCGTACAAATTGCCAAAGCCTTGGGAGGGAAAGTCACTGGCGTATGCAGCAGCAGAAACGTAGAATTCCTGCGATCGCTTGGTGCCGATCGAGTTATCGACTACACCAGTGAGAATATTTTCTCACAACCCACCCAATACGATATTATTTTTGATGCTGTTGCTAAACTTTCCTTTTCCCAATGCCAACCCTTTCTCACTCCCCAAGGAATCTACATCACCACCCTGCCTTCTATTGACATCGCCATCCAAACCGTACGAACCGCGATTTGGCCGTTTGGGAAAAAAGCCAAACTCCTAGCCAGCCACGCCAGCGGCCAACAGCTAGCAAAGGTAAAAGAACTTATCGAAGCCGAACAAGTGCACTCTGCGATCGCCCGAGTATACTCTTTATCGCAAATTCGTGCTGCCCATGCCGAGAGCGAAGGTGGCAAGGTACGGGGAAAATTGGTGTTGCGCATTAGTCCTTAAGCTACCGTTGTTTCTCTATTAAAAAAATTTATTTGTTCGCCATTTCCCCAAATATGATATTTTCTTCGTATACACTCTTAAACAATGGGAATAGACGCAATTTCTCAATAAAATTCACTATTCCCATTATTAAAACTATACAGCAAATCCCCAAAAAATCAATCCCCAGCCACCAAAAATCGCGGCTTTTCTCAACCCACTACTGCTGCTGTTCGTCCACAGCATTTGCCACCCGCTCCGGAATTTCCTCCAAAGCGCGATCGACCCGTTCTTGCAATTCTCGCATTTGCTGTTGCTGCAAATTACTCCATTGGGGTAACTGGTTGATAAACTGTTGCAGATCCACAATCACGCTATTGAGGTGGTTAATTTGCTCCAACTCCGGGCGTTCCTTAAACTGTTCGGTAAGCATTTCCAACTGATTTTGTAGAGGTTGAATCGATTCTTCCAACTGTTGCTGTCTTTGGTGTAACTTCTCCACCGCATCCACCAAAGACCCCAACTCCTCCAGCTGCACTTGCAAATCGCCACTAGATTCTAAAAATTGAGCCAGTTTCTGCAACTGTTCCGCTTGGCTACCCGACTCCGACGCCATCTGCTGTTGCACTTCTTGCCATTGCTGCTGCATCTCAACCTGCAGCCGATGGCGCTGCCACAGATTGATACCAATCGCCAAACACAAAGGAACCGCAGCATATACGGCTTGTTGTTGAATCGCCGCAGCAACAGTCCCCGCTATAGCAGCACCCAGAGCAACGTATTCTAAAATCTTGAGAGATTGGTGCCAAGACATTAATAATGATTTCCAGAATTCTGCATTTGCCAGACCTTCACCGTTCCATCAGCATGACCGCTAGCCAGTAGGCGACCATCAGCACTCATAGCCAGCGACAACACCGACCGAGCGCGCGCGTCGAGGGTGGAAACCACTTGATTGCTTTCCCGGTGCCAAATTTGAATGGTACCATCGGCACCACCGCTAACCAAAAAGCGACCATCTTGGCTAAAGCTGACGGTATAAACAGCACCAGCGTGGTAGTGGAGAGTTTGAATATTTTTCCCCAGATCGAGACTCCATAGCAAAACGCGACCATCACCGTGACCGCTGGCCATAATCGGACCGTTAGGCGCGATCGCTAGCGACCACACCACATCCAAATTACCGCGCAAAGTACCCAAAGAAGTAAAATATAGGGTGCCATCGTGCCTGGGCAATTGCAACTGCCACAATTTCACCAACCCATCGCCGCGACCAATCGCCAAGGCAGTACCGTCAGCATTCCAAGCCACAGCATAAATGGGTCCTGACAGTTCGTCTAGGGTATGTAGCAGTTCCCCCGTACCCACATCCCAAAATTTGACCGTTTCGTCAAAACTACCGCTGGCCAAAATCTTACCATCGGGCGTTGCTGACAAGTCGCGTACCGAGCCTTGGTGTCCGGTGAGGGTGTGCAACAGTTCCCCCGTTTCCAACTGCCACAATTTCAATGTCTCATCCCAACTGCCACTGGCCAAAATCCCACCAGCCAAAATTTCCACATCAAACACGCCCCGTTGGTGACCAGTAAGGGTATGCTGCAGTTGGGCTTCCGGCAAGCGCCAAATATGGATTTGGCTATCAAAACTACCGCTAGCCAGCCAAGTGCCTTCTGGGTTCACCGTCACCGCTCGCACCCAATCGTTGTGAACGGCAAAACTATGGATACAATCCCAATGGAGGGTTGGCGGTTTGGGCAAGGGCAGCTGCAAGCTAACAGTTTCTTGGTTGCTGCCGGAGGTGCTGGTGGTTTCAGGGGAACGGGGGGATGGGGATTCCTGAGTGGTTGCCGGCCATTCCGATAGTAGGGTTTCCAAGACTTGCAAGCGACTGGCCAAATTTTTTTGTTGGGCGCTGTGTTCGGGGAGAGTCTCTTCTAGGTGAGACACCCGCTCTGCCAAAGCAGAACTGTTCAGGTAGCGAACCACGCTGGAAATGGTTTCTTCCAGACTGGCATATTCCTGGCGTAGCTTGTCCAGTTCTGGTTCGATGGCCTCGCCGGCTGGAGCTGGAGAAGGGGTAGGGGGTGGTTTTGGCGTCTGCATCTGGGAGGTGGACTCGGCCGTCAAGCGGTTTCGCAAACTGTCGATGGTTTCGCTCAGCTGTTGGTTGAGTCGCGCGATCGCATTGTGGGTCCGCCGGCGTACCAAGCGATCGTGGCGTTCTCGGTTGATCAGGTTAATCCCCAAAGCCAACCAAAGGGGTACGGCTAGGTAAACAACTTGCTCTTGAACGGCTGCTACTACCGTACCAATGGCCACCAGAACCAGAAGAATGTATTCTGCTATTTCTAACCGTGTTGGAGAAGTTTTCATGGAAGCTCAAGGGGTAGGGGTCTTCCGCAGCCACCCATCTGGTCAGCCAGATTAGGAAGCTACACACTTTGCACGATTAACCGCGCGACGCTGAAGTAGATAAGCACCCCCAAAACGTCTACAGCCGTGGTAATAAACGGTGCTGACATTAAAGCCGGATCGAAACCCAAAGCTCGAAACAGGAAGGGAAGGGTAGACCCCGAGGTGGATGCCAAAATGGAGATGCCGGTCAAGCTAATGCCCACAGCGATCGCCACCGCCCAATTGCCTTGCAACCAAAAAGCCCAAACCGCAACCACAGCTCCTAGCATAGCGCCTAATACCGCTCCCGTGAGCGCTTCCCGCCAAATAACCTGCAAAGCTCCTGCGGTTCTGAGTTTTTCGGTGTTCAAGCCACGAATAACGACTGTAGACGACTGCGCACCCACATTGCCACCGGTTCCGATGAGCAAGGGAATAAAGGCTGCCAGCGCTACCACTTGCGAGAGAATATCCTCTTGCGAACGAATGACGGCACTGGTGAGGGTGTTGGTAAATAGCAAGACAAACAGCCAAATTACCCGTTGTCTGGCTCTGGTAAATAAATTTAGTTGAAAGTAATTATCTCCTTTATCGGACTGCAGGCCACCTAAGGCATAAATATCTTCGGTCGTTTCTTGTTCTAAAATATCAATGACATCATCGACTGTAACAATGCCTACCAAGCGCTGTTCTCGGTCTACCACCGGTGCAGCAATAAAATCGTAGCGCTGGATGGTTTTGGCAACTTCCTCCTGGTCAGTATTGGTGCGCACGTAAATCACTTCGCGGGTCATAATTTCACCGATGGTTTGCTCGGGATCGGCCATGACCAAATCCCGCAAGGAGAGAATACCGGTCAAACGGCGGGCAGGGTCGGTAACGTAGAGGTAGTAAACGGTTTCGGTAACGTTGGCCAGCCGCCGGATGCGTTCTAAGGCTTCCGAGACCAGCATATTTTCCTTGAGGGAAATATACTCGGGGGTCATAATCCGACCGGCGGTATCCGGTTCGTATCCCAACAGCAACGATGTGGCTTCCCGCTCGCTGGGACTGAGTTGCTGCAGCAACCGCCAGACAATTTTGGCAGGCAATTCATCAAACAAACGCGCCCGGTCGTCTGGCGACATGCGGTCGATGACTTCTAGAACTTCTTGGCTTTTAAATTCTTCGACAATGAGCTGTTGGACGCTGGTGTCGAGCTGTTCGTAAACTTCAATGGCTTCCTGTTTGGAAAGCAAGCGAAAGGCAAGTGCCTGCATGGGTTCGGGCAGACCTTCAATGGCTTCGGCAATATCTGCCGGTTGTACGGGAACCAAGAGGGTTTTGGCACCCTGTAGGTTTTGTGCTTCCAGCAGCATTTGCAGTTGCGATCGCACCAATTCTCGCAACTCGTGACGGGACATGGCTGCTGGATCTTGAGCTAGATTGTTGTTGTCCACCAAAACCTATTTCCTATGAAGCACTATGGCAATTTTAACGAGATTTTTGGTTCGCTATATACGTGCGCGCTGCCAGCCAATAAAAAGGTACTTCAAAAGCTAGCAAAGGCCAAATGGTTTTCAGCATTTCTACAGGTTGTTGCCAGGTGGTATCGCTTGGAAACGAGCCAGCCAGGTTGATGGGAGAAAAAAATCCGTCGTCAAAGGGATAAGCGATCGCGACACCAATGCCGTTGGTGGGATTGGTATCGAGACAGGCATCCACCAGCAAATGCAGCATTCCCCCAACGAACAAACTACTAACACGCATCCATTGATGGGTGGCATTTCCCCACCCACCAATACCGATAGAGGTTAAAAATACAAACAAAAGATTGTGGGTGAGCTGGCGATGGATTTGGTTGAAATGCGTCGCCGGCAGCAACAAGAAATCAATATCCGGCAACAAACCACCGACCAGAATGGCCCAAAGACAAATGCGAGGGGTTTGTTGACCGAGGAAATAGGAAATCGAAAAATGTCCCAGAGGTGACATGGGATACTGGGGAGAGTTGGCTGGCTGGTGGAAGGCGGTGGCAGATCGGGAAAAGGAATTTGGTTAAAGATTCATTCAAATTTTAGCTTTTTGAGGGCAGGTTGGGCGGCCGGAATTGCCAACACCAGGTTTTTTAACGTTTGCCGAAAGCGATGTCCGCCAAATCGTTCTAGAACCCGCGATCGCAGTTGGTGGGGTTGGTACAACATGGGATTGGGATAGGCTTTTTGCAAGTACAATTGCAAGCAACTGGCGATCGCTTGGGGATTTTCCGGATCGACCAAACATCCCAACCGACCGCCAGCTACCAAATCGGTGGCCCCATCGCGATCGCCGACCAAAACAGGTTTTCCGCAAGCTAGTGCTTCTAGACACACCAGACTGCTGTTGCCGGCAATACTGGGTAAAGCCACAATGTCGCACAGATTATAGTGGAGGCTCAATTCTTTGGTGGAATAGCAGAATACCAGGGTGACGTTCTCGCGAATTCCGAACTTTCTGGCCATACGGTTGACCCGTTGTATATCCTCAGCAGGGCCAACAAAAATATAACGAACGTTGGGAAGGTCCTGGCGTAGCAGCGCGATCGCTTGCAAAATCTGCTCGTAACCGTCGCGGTTGCTTGTTTTGGAATCGCTCACTGTTAGCACCACCGGTTGCCGCGGTTGCAAACTGTAACGTTGTTGCAGGGATTTTGGTTTTTCGGCAATGCGGAACTGGTTGCCGTCTACCAAATGGGGAACCACAATGGTGCGGTTGGGATGGAGGTATGGCAGCTGCAAAAGTCGCGATCGCATGTAATAGCTGGTTGCCAAAATACAAGCCGCTTGCCCCAATGCCAGGCGCTGGCACCATCGGTAGCAATGCCAACGTTCCCATCCCCGTGCCACCAACCAGTATTGCACCTGGAAGCAAATTTGCAGCAGGCCACACAGAAAACCGTAACGCATGTGGGTGGCAATAATTAACCTGGGAGGCTGCCACCAGCACAACCAAAAAATTTGCCAGACAAAGTCAATGCTTCGCCACCAACGGGGCAAATGGCCGAAACCGCGAAAGTAGGTATTGGGCAAAAACTGCGAATAGCGCTCAATAAAGCGGTCGGATTCTAGGAAAACTTCATAGCTCGCTTGCGGGTCGATGCTTTGTAAGGTTTGCAGGAGAAATGCATTGTAAACTTGTTCGCCGCCTTGGTATTCAAACAGGTTGGGGGCCAAAATGACATATTTGCGACAGGAGTTAGGATTGGGCATTGATATTTTTCGGTATCGCTGTCCTCGAAGTTGCTACCGGTCACACGGCGAAATTCAGCGGTTGCACTTTCGAGCTCGTCCGAGTTGGGCGCATTTTCACCGTGGTGTTGCACTTGGATGGTCAAACAACTCCATTCTTCTCTCTGCTGTCAACAGCGATTTTTACGGAGATGGCAAAAAATTTTTTATACCCAACCCAACCTAGGGAAACCACAATCTTTCTGTAGGGGAAACTCCCCGTAATTGCTTTCTTGTCGGGGTAGGCACGGGGGCACGACCCCTACATTTTTGTGGGTGTATGTACGTCGGATTTCGTATTCCATGATTTTCTTAAAATTATGCAAAATATAATACGATTTTTAAAAAATCATGATTATCTGGAATTTTTCGATTTTCTGGTAAACAGGCTGCGGGAAGTTCGCCAAGCGCCCCGACGAAAATGCCGCTATAATCTATTGCATATTATTAAGAAATGGTAGAACGCTGTTTCTCAAAGAAAAACATCCGAAGGGGAAATGCAAGTGCGAACCCGATCGCTTGATTTTGAAAATGGTGTTGTCTTAATTTTTTGATTTTATTCTAAAAAACAATGATTTTTTTAATTCCTGATAACCTGGTTTCGCAAAGCATTCATACAAAAATACATCACTCATATGAAATCTACTTGAATAGATTGAATTGCCCTCAGACCCCCCGGCTATCGCCGTCCCCCCAACCGGCGGGGGACTTACAGGGGGTTATACCAATTGAACATCGGTCGAACTCAATCAAGTTTACAACCGAATTTCATATCACTTATTTCTTGCACTTTTTTAGGAGAATCGGATAATTCTGCAATAAATTATTGAGCCGAAGGGCTTTGCCACGTTTTTTGTCAAGACAACAATCGTTATTTCTCAAGAACCCTCAAAAATAGGAGCCATCAATTGTTCCAAGGTCTTGCGAAACTGTTGTAAACCAAAACGTGCTAAGATTTCTGCTCGCAAACGTTGGGGCTCGTAAAGAATGGAATTAGGATAAGTTTTATTTATGATTTGAATGAGTTTATCTGCGATCGCTTCGGTATCTTCCGGGTCTACCAAACAACCCAGCTTGCCGCCAACCAAAGGATCGACCGCCCCATCGCGGTTGCCAGCCAGTACCGGTTTGCCACTAGCCATGGCCTCTAAATAGACAATCCCAAACCCTTCTACAACGCTCGGTAAAGCAAATACATCGCACAAATGGTAGTAATCGGCCAGTTCCTCATCCTCGACAAACCCCGTCAACGTTACGCAATCTTGTAATTCTAACTGTTGAATAAGGTTTTGTACCCGTGGTGTATCGTCTCCTTTGCCCACCAAAATATAGCGAACTTGAGGAACAAATTGGCGTACCACCACCAAAGCACGCAAAATTTGGTCGTATCCTTTGTATCGAGCTGTCTTGCCCAAGCGGCTAACAGTTAAAATAACTGGTTGATCCGGGGTAAGTTGGTAGCGTTGCAGCAAATGTAGGGGTTTGGGAGCAATACAAAACTTATTTTCATCAATAGTATTGGCTAGCACAGCAACGCGATCGCTAGATAAAGATTGCTCTTGTAACAAACGAGAACGGGTATAGTAGCTGACTGCCAGAACGCGATCGGCATGTCGCAAAGCATACCGGCGTTGGGGATGCTTGAGATTCCAAGCCTCCAAGCCATGCGCCACTACCCAATAGGGAATTTGATACCAACGTTGCAACCAAGGCAAAACCACACTGTAATTCACATGACAGGAAATAATTAAATGAGGACGTTTGGTCATAGCCAGCCAAACGGTCTTCCAACCCATAAAAAAACTTTGTAAAAACCGGGGAAACCGACCAAAACCGTAGAATTGCGTAGTTTTTAAAAAACGAGAATCGGGTGCGATCGCGTTTTCGTATTTAAGTAAAATATCGTAGTCCGCCGAACTATCGAGATTTTGTAAATTTTGAATAAGAAAAGTAGCATAAACCTGTTCCCCACCTTTGAAGCCAAAAAGGTTAGGGGCAAGAATCAAATAGTAACGTTTGTTGGAAGACCGCTTCATAAAACAGAAACCGCTGGCGCTTGCTTCGCACTCATTACCTACAAAATAACAGTCCAGCGATCGCTTGTTTTTGTAGTTTTTGTAAAGATATTTCCGACGCTAGAACTGTTGCAACTATCGAAAAACAACAAGCCCCCTAACTGCCATATTGATTGCAAGCATTCGGGAAAAAGATAGCCAACTATTGGGAAGAACTGGGATTTTGAAATCGTTGGGGCGATCGCACATTTTCTGGTACCACCGTAGCAGAAGGACATAAATGGGCCAAAGCACAGCGATCGCACTGAGGTGCTCGTGCCATACACACATGGCGACCGTGATAAATCAAGCGAATCGACCAATTTTCCCAATCTTCCTGGGGCAACAAACGAATCAGATCCCGTTCGATGCGTACCGGATCCTCATGCTCTGTAAGTCCCAATCGACGGCTGAGTCGTTTCACGTGGGTATCCACCGTTACCCCTTGATGAATACCAAAAGCATTCGCCAGCACCACATTAGCCGTTTTGCGAGAAACCCCCGGCAACGCCAGCAGCAACTCCATGCGTTTGGGAACTTGACCGTCAAACTTCTCTACAATCATCTGACAAGCTCCCTGAATGTGCTTAGCCTTATTGCGATAGAATCCCGTCGAGCGAATCAAGCTTTCCACCTCTTCCCGCTCAGCAGCAGCTAGAGAAGGAGCATCTGGAAAACGGGCAAATAGTTCCGGCGTCACTTTATTCACGCGCTCGTCGGTACATTGAGCCGATAAAATGGTTGCCACCAGCAGTTGCACCGGAGTTTCGTAATGGAGGGTGCAACGAGCATCGGGATAGAGGCGTTTGAGCAACACCAGCACTTCTCTGGCTCGCTGCTGCAACGCCGACCATTTACGAGTAATGCTCATTTGCTACCCCTACTCCAAAAACTGTTGCACCACATCCAACTGAGTCGTGTCGCGAATAATCAGGAAAATTCCCAATCCCAACAGCAACACCAAACCCGTTTGCATAAATCCATCTTGAATGGAAGTAGGCAGGGGTTTGCCGCGGACACCTTCCACCATCAAAAAGGCTAGCTGTCCACCATCTAACGCCGGCAGAGGCAAAATATTGATAATTGCCAAGTTGATACTGACAATTGCAGCAAACACGAATAGATTATTGGCATTGGAGTTAGCAATGTTGGCCCCTTGCTCCACAATTTTCACCGGACCAGCGACTTGATTAACCGTTTCCCCAAAATTGAGAATCAGCTGGGAAAATCCTTGTACGGTTCGATAGATAATATCTTGGAACTCGTTAGCAGCAAGCTGCCAAATTTCACCGATATGTTGGGGCGAACGGTACACTGGGTCGCCATTAGGAAACAGTTGCACCCCAATAAAACCTTTACCTTCGTTGTTGAGATGGGGAGTAATTTCTAAATTGAGAACTTCCCCACCGCGTTTAATGGTGAGATCGAGGGGTTGCTGGGCGTGGGTTTCAATAATTTCCTTTAAGGTAGGAATAGCGGCATCGGAAGCCGGGAGCCTGTCGCCCTCAACGCTGAGGATAATATCCCCTGCCTTGATGCCAGCTTCAGCGGCGGCGGAGTCGTTGGAAATCACCTGGGGAACCAAAGCACCGGGTTCGTAGTTGAACCCATCGGGAATCCCCACCAACTGAAATTGCAAGGCCAGGACCAGGTAGGCAAAGACCAAATTGGCAATAACGCCAGCGCTAATGACAATAACCCGGTCCAAAACAGGGCGATTGCGCAACAAATCCACATCGTCTGGGGGAATTTCGCTTTCCGGGTCGTCATCGGGAAAGCCAACAAATCCCCCTAGAGGCAAGGCGCGCAGGGCATATTCGGTACGCGCTCCTTGAAATTTCCAGAGTATGGGACCGAAACCGATGGAAAATCGGTTCACGTGGATTCCCTGCAATCGAGCGGCCAGAAAGTGACCGAGTTCGTGGACAAATATTAAAAGAGCTAAAATCGCGATCGCTGCCAAAACTGACATGAAGCTAATCCAGAATTTCTTAGGTTTCTTTTGTCGATACGCGCTCGGTATCAAGCGGCGTCGCTTCAGCGCAAGTGCTGACTTCCTGGTAGATTGTAGCACTTCTCCAGGGGCGATGGCGATTTTCCCCGAATTTGTAGGAGTACAGAAAACGGGGAAAGCGATCGCGATTGGCTTATAAAAAATAAACCCCCTGGGCTGCAGGGGGAGAGAGATTCTCAAGCAATCGGAGGATACTACCTACACTACGATCGAAATTTAGCTATTGCTGTAATATCTTTTACCGCATGAATCGGGAGTTTGAAAGCCCTGACTTTTCACGCGCAGGGATGAAAAGCCACCCGTGCGGCGGTCGCCGCCGTTAAAATCAAGTTGAGGTGCTAGCCTCTAAAAAAGCAGGCGAAATTTTTTAAACCTATTTTCGTACATCATGTTGACTCTCAGCTACGAATTTCAACTTTGTCTTGGGTCTGTTTGAAGCGTGGTAAATACTAAGCCTGCAGTAGATGTCAAACAGACCAGTCAAATTTGTCCCCATTGTGGTATCCATACGGGGAAAAAGCCGCTTTCTCAAAGAACTCATTCCTGCTCCCACTGGGGCAGGGGAACCCATCGAGACGTAGCAGCAGCACAAGTGGTTTGGAATCGAGGTGTCGCCAGTACATCCACAATGGGGCGGAAAAATGTTCGTTGAGCGTTCCTGTTACCGGGGATAGACTAGTTCATAGCGAATCTCTTCACAGGCACACCCGATGAAGCGAGAATCTCATGAATTCTATTCGTGAGAGTTTCAAGGTTTGTTGGTTGTTGGTAGGCGAATTCCAGTAAAAATAGAAATAGTATTTATAAAAAACTTTCGCACCCTGTTAAAGGACCGTTCCGCAAGCTTATGTCAGATCTATCTGTAGCCAAAAATTTTGTCGAAGATGCCCTGCAAAAATATCGAGGACAAGTAGACTACTTGGCGATTCGCGTGGAAGCTTCCGAGCAAACCGATATTTTCCTGCGCGGGTCGCGGGTGGAAACCCTCAGCGAAGGCATTTCCCTCGGCGGACAAGTGCGGGTTTGCTATCGGGGAGGTTGGGGAACTAGCAGTTTCAACCGTTTGGTGGATTTAAATAGCCACATCGAAGCAGCGATCGCGGCCGCCAAACTGGTGGGAGGGGAGGGCACGACCTTAGCCCCCATTCCTCCCATCCAGGATACCTGCCAGTTGCCCCTCACCGGCACCAATCCCCGGGATGTACCCCTATCCGAAAAAAAAGACCTGTGCCAGCACTACACGGATATTCTCCGCAGCGTGGACAAGCGAATTGCCTCCACTTCCGTGCGTTATGGCGATCGCTACCAGCAAGTCCTCATTGCCACCTCCGAAGGCACCCGCATCGAACAATCCTGGACCGACATGGAAATGCGTTTCGCCGCCACGGCCAGAAATGGCGACACCGTGCAAACCGGCAGGGAAACCACTGGTTCCCGGCGCGCCTATGAAGATTTAACCAACCTCGATCCCCGGGTACGCAGTGCTGCCGAACGAGCCGCCGAAGCCCTATTTTTACCCACCGTTCGAGGCAACACCTATACTGTCGTCATCGACCCCATTTTGTCGGGGTTGTTCGTTCACGAAGCCTTCGGTCACCTTTCGGAAGCAGATATGGCTTACGAAAACCCAGAACTGTTGGAAGTTATGACCTTTGGCAGACGGTTTGGTCCTGAAGATTTGCAAATTTTTGATGGGGCTGCCCCCACCGGCCATCGCGGCAGTTATTTCTACGACGACGAAGGCACGCCCGCCAGCACCACCCAACTGATTCGAGATGGGGTCTTGGTCGGCAGGCTCCACTCCCGGGAAACGGCGGGCAAGTTAGACGAGGAACCCACCGGCAACGCGCGCTGTCTTGACTACCACTACCCCCCTTTGGTACGTATGACCAATACTTGGATCGAACCCGGGCGCACGCCGGTGGCTGACCTGTGCAACGGCATTCGTGAAGGGGTCTACGCCCGCAACTGGCTGGGAGGTATGACCAATGGCGAAATGTTCACCTTTAGTGCTGGCGAAGCATGGATGATTCGCAATGGTCAGCTGGCGGAAAAAGTGCGTGATGTAACCCTCTCTGGTAATGTATTTACCACCCTGGCAGATATTGAAGCGATTGGGGATGATTTTTACTGGGATGAATCTGGCGGTTGCGGAAAAGGCGGTCAAAGCGGTCTACCTGTCGGTTGCGGCGGTCCAAGCTTGCGGATTCGCAACGTTGTGGTAGGCGGTGATGTGTCCACTTCTGGCTAACGACCAGCTCCACAGTTTGTACTTGCAAGTCACGTTTCGAGAATCCAATCAGAAAAAAGAAGATGAAAGCTGTATTCAAACATCTGGTTACTCGGGTTGCTACCACCAGCTTGATTGCTGTTGGTTTGGTTTCTCCGGCACTAGCATCTACCTTCGGACAGCGAGAAGTCAATCAAAACGACTTCATTGCCGTCGCCAATCCCTTGCCTACGGGGAACAGATACCAATTGTTGACCATCGAACAAATCTCCAACCGCCGCCAATGTTGGAGTACCAGCGGTTCCAATCCCACGCAGGTGGATTTGCTGCTGCTCAATTTTGACTTTACTGGGATTTGCGGGCGCAGCACCGACCCCAACGGCTATTCGATTCGTGCGGCTGGTGAAGATGTGGGGTTGCGCTACCGGTTGCGCTTGGAACGGCGGGGAAACGAAATTGTTTTGCTTGGTCGGGCTTTGGATGGACGGGAGTTTGAAATTGGAACCACCAATGGTATTGCTCCCGGACCCATGAAGATTCAACTGTATCCGGGATGGCGCTTCACCAAGCGTACCTATCAAGGACAAACCTTGGGTCACATTTACTTTACCAGCGATCGCTCCGTATCAACCCTCATCGGGCAGGCACCTTCTCCTTCTCCCTCGCCACAACCCTCGCCTTCGCCTTCCCCTTCTCCTTCCCCTTCCCCCTCTCCTATCCCGGGAGATACTCCTTTTCGAGATATTGCTGGAGATATCTACCAGGATGAAATTGAACAGGCGGTGGCAATGGGCATTATTTCTGGTTTTGGCGACAATACGTTTCGCCCCCAAGAAGAGGTGACGCGGGAACAGTTGGTTTCGATCGTGCTAGAAGCGATCGCGGGATTGCCCGATACCAATATTTCCTTGCCCCGCAGTGCCACTGGTTCTCCTTATCCCGACGTACCGGCATCGCGCTGGAGTGCTGCTAAAATTCAGTTTGCCCGTCAAAATAACATTGTCACTGGCTACGAGGATGGTACGTTCCGCCCTACCCGAACGGTCACCAGAGCGGAAATGATGGCGGTGTTGCGCCGGTCGGTGGAGTTTGTCAAGACCCGACAAGGAGAATCCCCGCAAATTTCCACTCAGAGATCTCCTATGAGCTTTACCGATATTAGCGGTCACTGGGCGAGTTCTGTTATTACTCTGATGTCTTCTTACTGCCAAGTGGCTTCTCCGCTGAACGAACGCGGCAGTTCTTTTCATCCTAATATGGCAGCCCAACGCAATTATGCTGCAGCGGCTACCCTACGGGCTGTTAATTGTTTGGAATCGGAATAACCAGAATCGCCCGTTCTCTCCATAGCCAGACGAAGATTGGACCCCAGTACCACCTTTCTGTAGGGGCGATCGCGATCGCTCCTACAACCGACATGGGGGCAGGTTAAATAGATGTACGACCAGTTGATTGCGTTTTCTGATAGTTCAAGATTGAACAATACTATATAACTGTAAAAGTAAAGCAGTCAGAGCATACTTCGGAGGTGTACGGTGCTATCCCACAACGCCTTGAGGAAATTCCCCAAAGTTCCTACAAAATCTCTTTTTAGAAAAAATCCACCTCGTTGTCTTTGATGTCATTTTTGATGAAGACACTTCTCCGCAACGTCAAATACAGCCGGCTGTCAATTTTTCGATTTTACGCACCATTGCGATC
>NZ_LNDC01000065.1 GCF_001870905.1 Geitlerinema sp. PCC 9228 | reverse complement strand
TGAGGAGGCTCATCAAGGTATGCCCCATCAGATGGCTATCTCAAGAACTGGTGCGGTTCGATCCCCAAAAAATCCAAAATCCGGTTAGGAAGTAGCAGCGGGTTCTCTAGAGAGCAAATTCTCCCATCCGGGAAGGTTACGGCTACCACCGGGAATATCTGGCAGACCGGGAAATTGGGCGGCAGTTCGGATGCCCAAGTTGGTGCCCAGAAAGACCAGCAAACCCAATAGGAAACTGACTAGGAATAAAAACTTACGTTGCATGACGGTTCGTCGCATATATGTATCCTTCATCATACAGGTGCGATCGCCCTATGTCTTGAAAAAATCTCTCAATTTTGCTGGTTTGCTCTGGAAAACGCGATCGCTTGGGGAGGGAGTTCAGTTGATTTTTGAGGGAAGCAATTGCTTGCTTATGTTTTTATTTGTTTAATATTTTAGGTTTTATAAATCATTTAAAAAATATTTGGATAATATTCCTCAGATTTTTTGCAAAGCATCCTGACAAAAACGTCTCAATGGTCTCTTGAAAAATTTTCCGGAGCTGGTAGGTAAGCTATTTTTGAACTGCCTAACAACCATTTGAGCTCGTATCATCGAAAGCGATCGTTTCTATTTTCCCACTCGGGAGAAAGGGTGGTGACAATTGTTTCCCCAAAAACGACCTAAGCAGGGAAAAAACGGTTCAATTTGTAGCCTCGGTGGCGTCAGTTGTAGTAACAAAGCAAACGCATATGGTTATTTTCGAGCAACCAAATTGGTTGTACCCCGAAAATGAACCCCAAAAGCAGCTGCAATCAATCCGTTGGAGATAGGGGCGCTACGGAAGGTTCATCTCCAGGCATAGAGGAAATTAATACTTTTGATTGCATTTTTTTGGCATTTTGCCCCCAACATTATTAAAATATTATAATATGCGATCGTAAAGGCAACAATCGCTCAGGTTCAAGCGAACGCGTAGCTCGTGGTTGTTGCCGTTATTTTTCCTCGTGTCAGTCGGTTTGCCAACCGTGCTTTTGGTTTATCCCCGACCAGTTTGGTTTTATGGAAATTTCCCAATCTCATTTTTCCAATTCAGGAAATAACTGGTTCAACAACTATTTTGACGAGCAGTTTCCTCATCAAATGCCCGATCCTACCCCCTACCAAGATAGCAACCAGCACTGGCAACAAAATGCTTCTTGGCAAGCTTTGCTAGACACCATGTTTGATGGCGCAATTGTAACCGACACACAAGGAAACTGCCTGCAAGCCAATGCCGCTGCCAGCCAGCTCTTAGGTAAAAATCAGAAGGATTTGTTAGGGCAGAACCTTACCTATTTGGCAGTCAATTCTGGCGAAATCGAGCGTATTTTACAAGAAATTGCCACTGCAGGCAAAATTCAGAGACAATTGGCGTTAGTAGGTGCTGATGGCGCGGTGCAACCTGTAGAGCTTTCGGCAAACGCTCATTTTTCTCCATGCTGCTACCTTTGGATTTTACGGGAAACTAGGGAAAAACCAGCTTCCCAGGCAACCAATCAAGATATGACAACCAGTGTGGCAGAACAGTTGCGCATCCAGGGCATTGCTTTAGAACACTGTGCCAACAGCATTGTCATTACCAACCGCCAGGGCATTGTAGAATGGGTTAACCGAGGATTTACTCAGCTTACTGGCTATACGAAGGAGGAAGCCGTTGGCAAAAGCATGAGCAAGTTGGTAAAGTCTGGTTATCAAGATCGGACTTTTTACCAAAATCTCTGGCAAACCATCTTAGCGGGTCAGGTTTGGCGGGGGGAAATGGTCAACCGGCGGCGGGATGGCAGTCACTACACCGAAGAAATGACCATCACGCCAGTTCGTTCCCAGCAAGGCGAAATCACCCATTTTATTGCTGTCCAACAGGATATCAGCGATCGCAAAGCAATGGAAGCGGCTTTGCGCGAGCAGGAAATGGGTTATCGCCGCATCGTGGAAACCATCTTGGAAGGAATTCTGCAAATCGATGCCGAAAACAAGGTAACGTTTGCCAATGCCACCATAGCAGATATGCTGGGATACGGCGTCGAAGAGATGCTGGGCATGTCCTTATTTGAATTTATGAACGAGGCATGGCGCGTTGTAGCTGAGGAAAAAGTGGAACGCCAGCGTCAGGGGGTTTCCGAGAAATTTGAATTTCAGTTTCGCCGACGGGATGGTTCCACTTTTTGGGGTTTGGTTTCTACCAATCCAATTTTTGATGAAGCAGGTAATTATGTAGGGTCTTTAGCAGCAATTGCGGATATTAGCGATCGCCATGCCATGGAAATGGCTTTGCGAGAAAGGGAAGAACGGTTAAAAAATATGGCTGCCAACCTTCCTGGTGCCATTTTCCGCTATATTTTACATACCGACGGTAGCGATCGCATTCTTTACATGAGTGCTGGTTGCGAAGATTTATGGGAAGTTCCCGCCGAACAGATACAAGAAAATGCCAGAACTCTTTGGGAAATGGTTCATCCCAACGATATCGCAGCCATGCAACGGTCGGTTTTGGCTTCCGCACGTACGTTAGACCCTTGGTTTTGGGAGTGGCGAATTGTCACTCCTTCCGGTCGGTGCAAATGGCTGTATGGCGCTGGCAGACCGAAAAGGCAAAGCAACGGCGATATTGTGTGGGATACTTTAGTTCTTGATATTAGCGATCGCAAGCAGATCGAACAAGCACTCATCGAAAGCGAAACCCGCTATCGCAACTTATTGGAAAATCTCCCCGGCGCGGTCTATCGCTGCTTGTTTGACGAATACTGGACCATGTTCTTTTTGAGCGAGGAGATTCAAACCATCTCCGGCTATCCTGCTACAGACTTTTACAACAATCAAGTGCGCAGTTTCCTGAGCATCATCCATCCAGAAGACCGACAAAGAGTCAGAGATGAGGTCAGTGCTGCCATTGCAAAACGCCAGTCTTACCTGCTGGAATATCGTATTCTGCGGGTGGATGGTTCCGCATGTTGGGTATACGAAAAAGGGCAAGGATTTTGGGATGAAGATGGAAATTTACAATATTTAGATGGCGTCTTTTTTGATATTAGCGATCGCAAGCGCACCGAAGCCTCCCTACGTCAGGTCAACCAGCAACTCCAAGCATTGCTCCATTATTGCCCCACCCCTCTAAACATTTTTGACGAACAAGGATACTACCACCGCATCAACCGAGAAACCGTACGTTTGCTTGGGAAATCTTCAGAAAAAGAGATTGAGGGGCAGCATTTTCGTGAGTTTTTGCCGCCAGATACAGTAGAACTTTTCATGTGGCGGGTGCAGCAGTTGGTGGAAACTGGAGAACCCCTTGTGGTAGAAGACCGCATGTGGGAAAATGGCAAAGAACGCTTTTTCAACTCCATTTTGTTTCCCATTGCCAGCGAAGTGGGTACCCCCAAACTATTTGGTTCTATCGCCACGGAAGTAACTGATAAGGTGCTCGCTCAAAGGGCCTTACAGGAACGCGAACAAGAATTTCGTGCTCTAGCAGAAAACTCCCCCGATTGTATTTTGCGCTTGGATCGAGAATTTCGTTACTTGTATGTCAATCCCAAAGTTGCTGAAGTTGTAGGCATTCCAGCGGCAGATTTCTTGGGAAAAACCGATCGAGATATAGGAATACCGGAAGAGCTAATCCAACTTTGGTATGCCAATTTTCAGCGAGCGATCGCCACCAAACAAGAAGGAACCATCGAATTTGAATTTCCCCAAGGGCAAGGCAACATCTCCTTTTACTCGCGCATTGTACCAGAAATTGCCTCTGATGGGTCCGTGCAATCGTTGTTGGTGGTGGCTCGGGATGTAACCAAGTTAAAACAGGTGCAGCAAACCCTGCAGCGGCAAGCAAAACAGGAACGCTTGCAGCGCACCATTGCCGACCAAATTCGTCAAACCCTCAACCTAGAGGAGATTTTAGATACCACCGTCACCCAAGTGCGTGCTATCTTGCAAGCTGACCGCGCTACGATCTATCGTTTCTACGACGATGGTGGTGGCGAAATCATTTTTGAATCGGTCATAGAACCTTGGAAGTCATCCCTGGGAGGAAACATACGCGATCCTTACTTAGAAACCAATTTAATCGAGCGCTACCAACAGGGATACACTTGTCAGATTACCGATATTTACAATGCCAACTTAAGCCAGTGCCACATCGATTTGCTGGCAAGTTTTGAGATTCGCGCCAATTTGGTGGTGCCGATTCTGTGCGAACGGCGGTTGTGGGGGTTGCTGTGCGTGCATCAGTGTCAATCTCCCCGCAAGTGGCAGCCGTGGGAAGTGGAACTGTTGGTGCAGCTAACCACCCAAGTCGCGATCGCGATTCAGCAAAGCCAACTTTTGGAACGCACCTCATATCAAGCACAGCGGGAACAACTCCTCAACCGCATTGTCACCGCCATGCGCAATAGTTTGGATTTGGCAGAGATTTTGCAACCCGCTACCGAAGAAATGTTGCAGGCATTTCAAGCCAGCTATACCATTGTGGCTTTGTGCAATGAAAGCGATCGCTATTTCACTTACACAACAGTAGCGGCTGTAGAAGGGATATCCCTGGATTTTCAAAAAGAAATTCCCATTCCCGGCAATCCCTATGTCGAACGGGTGTTATCCCAGGAAAACGCAGTGGCAATAGATGATATGAATGCCGTTTCCCTTCCCCAGAACATTGCGCAAATCGTTGCTGACTTGCAAGTGCGATCGCTGCTGGCGGTGGCGATTCGGTATGAAGGGAAAGTCAAAGGAATTTTAGGGGTTCACCAATGCGATCGAGTGCGTTCCTGGAGCGAAGATGACAAACTATTAATCGAACAAGTAGCCGATCAACTCGCGATCGCCATCCAACAAGCAGAACTTTACCAGCAAGCACAAACCGAACTGGAACGGCGGCAAGAAATCGCCGCACAATTGCGCCACGACGCCTTGCACGATGCTTTAACCGGATTGCCAAATCGTGCCTTGCTCATGGATCGGCTGCACCATGCTTTGCAGTATTTGGTGCGGGAAAATTACGAAACCAGCAATGGAAACCATCCCCAGTTTGCCGTATTGTTTTTGGATTTAAACCGCTTCAAAGCCATTAACGATAGCCTGGGTCACAAAGCCGGCGATCGCTTGTTGCAAACCGTAGCAGCAAGGCTCAGTTCTTGCTTGCGAGAAACCGATACCGTAGCGCGATTGGGGGGAGATGAATTTATTCTCCTCCTGGAAGGGATCGAAACCTCTAGCGATGTCATTGATATTGTCAACCGCATCCATCAAGTTTTGCGCACCCCTACCTTTTTAGAAGGTCACGAAGTTGCCATTAGCACCAGCGTTGGCATTGCCATGGGGGTGCCTGGATACCAACATCCTGAAGAATTGCTGCGGGATGCCGACAATGCTATGTATCGTGCAAAAAAACAAAAATTGCCTTACGCCTTATTCGATGCTTCCATGCATACCATCGCCTTGCAACAAATGCAACTCGAAAGCGATCTCAGACGCGCCATCGAACGGGAAGAATTGCGGCTGTATTACCAACCCATTGTTTGCTTGCAGATGCAAGAAATACTGGGATTTGAAGCTTTGGTGCGGTGGTATCACTCGCAAAAGGGATTTATCTCGCCAGTGGATTTCGTTCCCATTGCCGAGGATACGGGATTGATTCTTGACATCGATGCTTGGGTATGGCGACAAGCTTGCCAGCAATTGCAACGCTGGCACACCCAGTTTCCCCACCTACAAGATTTATATATTTCGGTGAATGTTTCGGGAAAACACTTTGCCAACGACAGTTGGGTGGCAAAGTTGGGTCGTTTGTTGGCTCGATTTCCCCTCGCTAAAAGTCACTTGAAAGTTGAAATTACCGAAAGCGTCTTAATTGAAAATGCACCGGTAGCCACCGAAATTTTAAGACAATTACAAGCGTGCAACATTCCCATTTGCCTGGATGATTTTGGCACAGGATATTCTTCTTTGAGCTATTTACATCGTTTCCCCATCGATATCTTAAAAATCGATCGTTCGTTTTTAGGCAAAAGCCACCAAATGGATTCCCACAATCAGGAAATTATCAAAGCAATGCTGAATTTGGCATCGAATTTAAATATTGAAGCGATCGCGGAAGGCATCGAAACGGAAGAACATGTTAATTTTTTACGAGAGCATTCTTGTAAAGTTGGTCAAGGCTACTATTTTTCCAAACCCCTAGATGCGCGTTCTGCAACGGAACTTTTGGCATGGCAAACCGAAGATAGCTGGGAGGAAGCTTGAAATGCAGGTTCGCCATTGACAGCTGGAGACTTGTGACAATCGATTGAACCTTGGCTACCAAAATTCATGTAGCATTTCCCCAACAAAACACGATCTTTTTCAGGTTTGCATATCTTCCAGATAGTATCGATACCCTTCCAACTCCTCCTCCACAACAGATTCTTGACAGATAAAAAAGGTAGGTTCGTCCAAAAAACCAATTTTTGATATAGGCGCGTGACCAATACCAAAGCCGTGGGGACTTTCAAAACCACCCAAACTTAAATCCGAAGAACTTACATCAAGGGGAGGTTGGTCAAACTTGTTAGCATAGATACGAATATGAAAAGCAAGTTCGTCAACAGCTAAAATTTTACAAACTTGAAACTTGCCATCTTCGCTAGGAGAATAATACAACCCCCCTGTAACAATTTGTGCGGGATCGAGAACCCGCCTTCGGAGGTTTGAGATTTGCCATATTGGTTGCCAAGTAGATTCTGGATAGAAAAATACATGCTACAAATTGTAATCCAATCGCCGAAATTTGGCACGGCAAAAACGACTTCTCGACCCAGCAGCCGGCACTTTCCTTTTCCCTGCGGAATTGCTTGGCTGAGAAAACTTGTGCCAAAGAGAAGGTGGGGAACCCGCGAAAATATGGCAAAATCCCAAAAATTGTCTAAGATTGCAATAGGAAGATTTTGTCCATTGGAGAGCCAACCCAGCCATGACGCCACTGCCACATGCCGAAACCACAGCGCGCACCAACCAACCCATCTCGGAAAATACCCTAGTTTATTTAGAAAACATTTATAAAATTTATGGCAGCGGTAACACTGAAGTGTGTGCTTTGTCGGATGTCACCTTAGAGATCCAAAAAGGGGAATACTGCGCCATTATGGGAGCTTCCGGTTCTGGCAAATCCACCCTGATGAACATTGTCGGCTGCCTGGATCGACCCAGTAGGGGTCGTTATTACTTGGATCGCCTGGATATTTCCCAAGTTCCCGAAGCCGAACTGGCGCAAATTCGCAACCGCAAAATCGGTTTTGTGTTTCAGCAGTTTCACTTACTCCCTCACTTTAGTGCCATGGAAAACGTTATGCTACCCATGGTCTATGCCGGCACCACCAAAAACGAACGGGAACAACGCGCGCAGGAAGTGCTTCAAAGAGTAGGATTGGGAAACCGTATCCAGAACCAACCCAGCCAGCTATCGGGGGGTCAGCAGCAGCGAGTTGCCATTGCGCGTGCCATTGTCAACCAACCCGATATTTTGCTTGCCGACGAACCCACAGGTGCCTTGGATTCGCACACCACTGAAGAAATTATTACCCTATTTGGCGAACTCAACGATAGCGGCATCACGGTGATTATGGTGACCCACGAAGCCGATGTGGCGCGTCATAGCAAACGCATTGTCTGGTTCCAAGATGGCAAAGTGCTTCATACAAACTTGCATCCATCCAATTTGAAACATGCAATGATGTAGACATGTGCGAACCAAACCAACTGTGTATTTTATGTCAATTCGGCGTATTTTTCCAGCGTGCATTCTCTACCCCTTGCTATTTTTGGCGGGATTGCTGGTGGTTTTGTGGTTGGGAGTTGCCAACGCACAATCCCCGACCCCAACACAGATTGTGCATATTCCTCCCCAACAGGAACAATGGGAGTATTATTGGGGAAACTCCCATCTAGATGCAGCGGCAGATGAGTGGCAAGTATTGGCATCAAAACAGGGGGAATTGGAACCTCCCCCAGGCGAAGAAATCCTGTGGTTGCGATCGCGTTTACCCAAAGGAAACTGGCAACATCCCAGTCTGGATGTTAGCGGAGTTTCTAACTTACAAGCTATCTATTTAAACCAAGAGCGCATCTACCAATTTAGCCATAAATCCCAAGTTTTTGATATTCAAATTAATAATTACTGGCCGCTGATTCCTTTGGATCGGATCGAAACCACATCACTTCTACACCATCCCACATTATATTTACAAATTCACCCTCGAGAGCGCATTGTTCTAAAAGGATTGCATCGGGTTAGTCTCGGTTCCTACCGACAATTATTAGAAAATTTGGTGCTTCGCGATTGGTGGTTGTTGTCGCTGGGTTTTTTGTTTGCCTGCGTCGGGGGATTTGCGATCGCTTTGTCTTTTTGGCAGTGGGAACGCTTTTTGTTTCTTGCTTTTGGCGCTTTATGCCTTCTGGTTGGTATTCATGCCATTACGCGCACCCAGCTTATTTTTCTCCCGTTTAAGTTTCCCCAAACCATTGCTTTACTTTCCTTCTTTGCTTTTTATCTAATTCCCATTGCCTTTTTGCTATTCTTCGAGCAAATTTTTGGTTCGGGGAAAAAGAAAATTATTCGTCGTTTGTGGCAAATCCATTTGGGGTACTTAGCGATCGCTTTTGCCGTAGCTGCTACCGGTCTTTTACCGCGCATCTTTCGGATTGCTACCTTTAATATTTTAACGTTACTCAGCCTTGGGATTGCCATGCTGGTGGGAGGAGAAATTGCCATCAAAGGCGATCGCAACGCGCAGATGTTTACCGGCGGTCTGACCATTTTTGCTTTATTCGCCATTTGGGATATTTCCCAAGAACCGGAGTTGATTTATGCCGGCAACCATCCCCACTATTATTGGGGAATGTTTTTATTTCTAGGACTTTTAGGTATAATTATCGAACAGCGGTTTCGCCAAGCGCGCGATCGCTTGCAAGTTTATTCTAACCAACTGCAACAAAAAAATCGAGAACTGGAACATCTCAACCAGCTCAAAGATGAATTTTTAGCCAACACTTCCCACGAATTGCGCACTCCCCTCAACGGCATCATCGGCATTGCCGAATCCATTATGGAAGGTGCTGCCGGCAAAATTACCGAACCCCAACGCAAACAGCTATCCTTAATTATATCCAGCGGCATTCGTTTGGCAAATTTGGTCAACGATATTTTAGATTTTTCCAAACTCAAATACCAAACCTTACAACTCCACCTCAAACCCGTTGGCATACGCGAGATTACCGATATTGTCATTACCACCAGCCAACCTTTGGTCGGAAAAAAAGATATTCAAATTGAAAATAAAATTGACACCTCCCTTCCTCCAGCTGCCGCCGACGAGAATCGCGTACAGCAAATTTTACAAAATCTCATTGGCAATGCCATTAAATTTACCGAACGGGGTCGGGTAGAAATTACCGCCAAAGTCAACGAGACCAAGCACCCCTCTATGTTGGAAGTTTCCGTTGCCGATACCGGGATTGGCATTCCTGCAGACAAACAAAAACGTATTTTTAACTATTTTGAACAGGGAGATGGTTCTACTTCTAGGGAATACGGCGGTACGGGATTGGGACTCGCGATCGCCAAACAATTGATAGAATTGCATAATGGCAGTATCTGGCTACAATCCACCCCCAACGTGGGAACCACCTTCACCTTTTCTTTACCCATTTGGCAGGGAGAAAAACCCACAGAAACCTCTTCCACCGCTTCGCTACATGCTGGCAATTCACAAATTACCATTTCCCGAGTGCGGCAGTTGGTCGAATCGACCCTTTTGGTGGATGAAATTTCCAATGCCGACAATCAAGACCCAGAACTCTATTCCGCCAAAGTTCGTAATTTTACCATTTTAATTGTGGACGACGAACTGGTGAACTTACAAGTAATTATCAACAACTTGGTGATGCACAATTATTCGGTGGTTCCCAAATCTAGCGGCATGGATGCCTTGCAAGAAATTGAACAGGGATTGCAACCGGATTTGGTCTTGTTGGATATTATGATGCCGCAGATGACGGGATACGAAGTTTGCCAGCATATTCGGGAGTATTTTTCAGCCAGCGAATTGCCAATTGTCATGCTAACGGCGAAAAATCAAGTACACGATTTGGTGGAAGGATTTAGCGTTGGTGCCAACGATTATTTGGTAAAACCAGTTTCCAAAAGCGAGTTAATTGCCAGAATTCGCACTCACTTGCAACTGGCGAAAATTAACCAAGCTTACAGCCGTTTTGTTCCCTACGAATTTCTGCAATTTCTCAGTAAAGAAAGCATCCTCGATGTCAAACTTGGCGACCAAGTTCAAAAAGAAATGACGGTGTTGTTTTCCGATATTCGTTCGTTTACGACCATGTCGGAGGCGATGACACCGAAAGAGAATTTTGATTTTATTAACGAATATTTATCGCGGATGGGTCCGATTATACGCGATCGCTGCGGGTTTATTGACAAATACATCGGCGATGCTATTATGGCATTATTCCCTCAAAATGCCGAAGATGCGGTTCAAGCTGCGATCGCCATGCAGCAGGAAGTGACCCAATACAATCAAGAAAGAAAGCAAAAGAACCAAGCAGACATAGCCATTGGTATTGGCTTGCATACGGGATTGTTGATGTTGGGAACCGTAGGGGAATCGGAACGCATGGAAAGTACCGCCATTGCCGATGCAGTGAATTTGGCTTCTCGCCTAGAAAGCCTTTCCAAACTCTACGGTGCCAAAATTGTGATTAGCGGGGAAACTTTATCCCAACTTCCCCATCCAGAGAATTACAAACACCGGTTTTTAGGTAAAATTCAAGTAAAAGGTAAAACCCAGAAAGTTCCCGTTTTTGAAGTTTACCACGCCGATGCGGAAGAACAACAACGCCTCAAGCAGGATACCTACCAAGAATTTGAAAATGGGGTGAATTGGTACGAACGGCAAAATCATCAAGAGGCGCTGTCTTGTTTTGAAAAGGTTTATACCATCAATCCCAGCGATCGCGCAGCATTATTTTACCAGCAACGTTGCCAAGAAATCTTGCAAAGAAACCTTCCCAATACCTGGGATGATGTAGGCGAGTTGGGACGCAAAATGTAGGCAATAGGCCCATTATAACGAAGAGGGGGGTTCTACTTGCAAATCCCGTAGGAAATAAAAGCGATCGCTCTTCCAATCATCGCCAGGCATGCGACCCAAATTCCCAGCCAGCGGCGAAGAAAGTTCGATCAAATTTCGATAAATTTGTGCTTGCAGTTCGTCTTGACTCAGGTGGTTGGAAGACGGCGAATCCGGATCCATCAAATAAACAGAATAAAGCTGTTCCACGCTAATAGTATCTTCCTGGGTTTTCTCCACATAAGCTTTCAACATGCGTACAATGTGCGCTCTTTGTTGTAAAGATTCGTAAACCCCATCAATGTAGCGATTGATTTTGGTATCCGCATCTTCGCCAAACGGTTTTTGTTCCAGACAAGGTTTAAATTCCCACAAATCAATAGCGCCTGGATGTTGCGCTTTCAGTTCGAGCAATTTTTGTAGAGTTTCTGGTCGCATAACATTCATCCGATTATTTTGCGCTGCCTGTTCGGCATCCTTCGTCAGTCTTCCAGCCGCAAAGACAAACTTGACACAATTTTCGTAGGTTTCCTTTCCCAAAATGGTATGACCCAAGTGAACCAACTGACCGGTCACCTTATTGGGAACATTCTCGTTTTTACTAGCCTTGCACTCACCAACCACAGGAAAGGGATGCTTGCAGTATAAATCGATACCACCAGCACCACCTGTGCTTTCCGGGTCGAGACTAGCTTTGGGATCTTGATTGTCGTTGCTAAAACTTAACTTAATAAAACTTTTGCGAACCAGCTTTTCAAACTGATGGCCATCTTCCGAATATCCCGTTTCGGCAATTTTCTGAATCCAAGCCATATCCGGGTCGAGGCGGGGAGTTCTGGAAACATCTCCCCATCGCAATAACTCAGCAATATCTTCCTTGAGTTCCCTAGCTGTGAAATAAACATCGCTCAAAGCCTCCATTTCCCCAAACAAAGCTTCCAATTCCGGATTTTGGGGAGGTTCCCGCCGCTGCAATTGTTGGGAACGCTGTTCAAAAATCGCATCGCCAAGCGCCGGATTGTCGGTATGATTTGAAACGGAAGTCGATAGGGAAAAGAATCTAGGTTCGCTGGTAGTGGGAATTTGTATGGGAGGATCGATCCGATAAACCCGCAGGTAGGCAAGAAAAATATTGCCCCGTTCTGCGCGCAAAGCCTCCCATGCCGAATGCGTCCATATGGTAAGCTGAGATAGTATTTCTGGCGATTCCCTCTCATCGAGGATTTCGCAGTGTTGGCATTCGGCCCACGCACGGATAGTAGCAGTTTGCGAGTTTAAAGCTGCAAGTGCTGTGCGCGCCGTTGGCAGGAAGCTAGGTCGGTAGTATTCCGACGGCGATAGGGGAAGAGGATTATCCGCCGGGTCGCTGGGATACAGAGCAAATTGTCTGCCAGGATTGATAAAAATGCGCGGCAACGCCACGATGGTTCTACCTTGGATTAAGGCTTCCACATCTGGCGCTGGCAAACTCATGGCAACGGAAATAGACACTTTACGTACGGTTTGAGCGTCAACAACTTTCTAGCTAGTGTATCAAATTACCGGTTTTTTACTTCAACTGCCAATCTTGGTGATGGCTTTCCCTTGGATCGCGAAATGGTGAGAATATGATTTCTGGAGGGGCAAACCCTATTCAAGGAAGTTAGAAGAACGTTTATTTATTTTATGAGATAATAAAGCAAGCAATTTCCTAAAATATGTATTACTCAAACATGGTGAGCGAGGGGCACCCTACCAAACTTAATTTTAGATTTCCAAAAGAGCGATCGCATTCAATCTATCTAATTTCTCTTTTGCAAAAAGATACAATATCTGTTACTGCAATTGATTTTATATTCACACAAAAAAACATAGGGTGGATATGGCCCACCCCACAAAAATTAGCTTTCTACTTCAATTTCCAATGCCTCTTGAGGATAATCAAATTGCTCGATGAGTTGGTAGCCAAGCTTGACCAAAGAACTAGCGTTTAGGTGGGTTTCTACATAGATATCCGTTCCCGGAATGAGGGTTGACGACCACAAAAATTGTGGGTCGTGACTGAAATATAGTCGTTTTCTGCCGGTTATATCCAAAATCTTTTCAAATTTTTCGGGGTGTTTGCTATACAACAGGCTAGCCAGTTGAATGAGAAAATCCTTCCAAGTGTTGGTTTCGTATCGGTTGCCTTGGAAATGATAGGCAACAATTTTTCTTCCCGTCACCTGCTTGCTAGAGGATATCCTTTCTGTTTGATTGGTAGTAGAACTTTCCTCCTGTTCAAACTCCTCATCTTCATTTTGGGTATCTTCGGGAATTTCTCCAGAAGGATCGCTTAAAATTTCTAACAGCAAAGGATTGTTTTCCACCAGTTGACTCTCCTCGATAAAATCAAAGATTTTTCCCTCTTCCAGTTCGTAGTCTTCCCTGCTTTTGTACACTTCTCGAATAGCAACCAAAGGCAAAACTTCCTCCAACTTCAAATTGACCCATTCGCCGCCTTTTTTATCTAAAAGGATGTGTAAGTTATGTTGCGCTCTTTGCGCCGTTTCCGATATTTTTTTAGAACGGACTATACAGCCACGTGTCAACCCATATTTTTGATAATTTGTCAAACGCGACAATCCGGCCGCAACGCTATTGCTGTTAGACGCCTGCAAAACCGCAACGCCAATGACCACGTCTTTACCTTGCAGGTCGCTTCCTTGAACCTTGAAATCTAGGTATTTTTCTCGCGAAGAAGTCGGCTCGACTTGCTGGACATGCACGCCTTCTAAGGTTTTACCATACAATCTTTCAAAACCAAAGTGCAAGGAATTGGCAATTTTTTCTTCTTCCTCTAAAAGTTCCTCTTGGTCGATGGATGCTTGGATATATTTAAAAATCTTTTCTTCATCTCCTGGACCGTTAATACGAAGGGGCCAATTTTTCTGACACCACTGCAAAACCCGACGTGCCGTTGGTTTTTCTCTTCCCAACACTCTAAGGTTTGATTCTTCAAAAGGATAAACTTGATGGGGAGGTGTCAAACCTTTTGGTTTGTAAAATTTCTCTAGATGGGTAGCCACCAGATCGATAATATTGTCTCCATCAAGATATTGCAGGGGGTAAACATATTCCCCAATTCGTTCTACAATTGCTTCCGATTGTGGCAATTGCATGACTTCATGTTTCCAGATATTTTCGTAAAGAGCCGTTACCAACACTCCTTGTTTGATTTGATTGTACAAATCTTTGGCTAAGTTGGCAACTACCTGAGCAGTGGTATAGCCGCTTTGGTTGTTGCTGGTTTTATCCAAATCGTCAAAGCAAATTACCAAAGAATAGTAATCGCTGATTAAATTTAAAAGCTGGCAGGTAAATTCAAAAGAACCGGAGTAGGAATCTGCTTCCGAAGCTTCTGGTAAATCTAGTCTTCTGGATTTGCTGGCTGAAATACTTTTTCCAGATAACCAGCTAATAGCAGCCTTACTATACTGAAGCGGAAAAAGCGTCCAGATAATTGCTTTAATAATATTTTCTTCTTCAATTTCTGGCTGTATCTCGGTAATACGGTCTGTTAGGGTTTCTACAAAATGTAACGGATCGCCAGATGCATTCGCTACTCTGTCAACCAGTTCTTGGGGGTGGAGGTTTTTGTTGGTAACGCGATTGTATAAAGTGGTGGCAAGTTCCTGCCATTGAGATACGTCGCCAGTACCCGTTTTATTGAAACTGGATGCTAAATTTCGACGAAATCCAGGTTTAATATAATCTAAATCTTCGTAATCGCTCATGTAGATAAATAAGGTATTGTCGAAACTGGATTGGATGGTACGGCGAATGCGGCTAATTAAGTGACTTTTTCCCAATCCGCGGTCGGCGGTTATGGTAATGCCAATCACGTTGCGTTGGTTTTGCCGAATTTTTTCCAATGCCTGGAAAACGGCATCGGAGGCATGTTGGTTGATGGAGGGAACATCTAAAATTCCTTCCCAGACGTCTCGATTGATAACAACGGTTTCTCGGTCGAAGGGATTGTGGTTTTGGATGGCAGTTTCTAGATCTGTCGTGGCTGACATGGCTGTTCTCAATCTCCGAACAATTGATAGACAAAAAGGGCAATTCGGTATTTTTTACGAAACTAGTTTTTTGGCGTAGCAACGCAAACCGCTTAGTTCCGTGTGGATGGAATCTTCTATTTTGCTGGGGTCGCTGTCAGGCAAACCGCCACCCTGTAGCTGGAAAAGGTTATTGGCTTGCATTTCTAGCATCCATTCGTTAAACTGCGATCGCGCGACTTGGTGGCCAATTTCCCGACGAAGGCGATAAATTGGCACCAAATCATCAAAATTGTAATCGCGATTCAAGCGATCGTAAGTGTCTAAAACCACTTTGACAAACTCGTCATAAGAGGAAATTGCTTCCATTGGTTTCGGAGTAGGCTTGGTAGTAGTACCATCCATCTCGCGAATCCAGTGCAACAAAGCATTGGCCGTTTTTGCAGCCACCACATTGCCGTCAAACTCAAAGCCTGCATCCTGCAAACCTTGTTTGAGCATGGAAACTCCCACATCAGCATTGAGAGAGATTGCATATCTTTGGGGAAAAGCGATCGCACCTGCTTGTTCTAACTCATCAAAAATTTCTTGATAGTCGCTGGCTTTTTCTCGTTTTTTAGCCACTCGCTTGGTAAGTTCTCCCCGTTTGACCGCTTTTTTATGAGCTTCCATTTCCCACAACACCAGCAGCAAGCGAGTTTTGCTATTTGTTTTGCTATAGCGCAAGGTCATCTGTTTGCCTCCAACTTACAAACCATCCCATAGTTGGGAACTTGTGAGTCTTTTTACTTACATAGTTGCAGCTAGGATCGTAGCATATCTCCTAGAAGTTGGCATACGTAGATTCCGCAACTTGAGAAACATCGGAAACCATTGCACCAGGAGGCGAAAACCAACTCAGATGAAATTTGCTGGCATAGAAGTCGATCTTGCTCGGACCTCAACCGTTGCCTTTCCGCCGATTGAAGAGGAATACAGGGGATTATACCTATAATAGAAAACGAGTCAGAGTGAATTTGGTACGTGGTTCGGCGTATGGGAGAAATTGCCTATCCTGCTAAAAAAATTCCCCGATCCCCTTGCATAAAATAGAGATATGCCAACTTTTTGCCAATCGAAAAAAGCCAATCGCGATCGCACAGAGACCCCCCATAGGAATTTCTCAGAATCGCTTTTCCATCGCACCATCAGAATCGCTAAGATAGACGTGGAAAATATCGGTACGATAGAAACAGTCGGCACAACTGCCCTTTTGCTGGGAACAATAAATTATGAGTATTGTCCAACCGACACCAGAAGCAAGAGAAAAACTCCAGCAAGCTTGTAAAGCCAAAGGGTTCGACCGCAAGCAACTTGCCAAACACGCCAGCGTTTCCCTAGACGATGTGAAGCGTTTTCTAGGAAGCAAAAAATCCACCGAAGGCATGCAAAAGTGGATCGTCGAAAAACTGGCAGCAGCTGTAGATTTAGAACCCAGCGAATTAATGGGGGAATCAGAAGAAACCAACCAAAACACCTATCCCGACGAATTTCGTGCCTTAATCGAAGAAAAAACCAAACGCTTCTGCGGCCGTCAGTTTGTTTTCCAACAGTTTGAAAAATTCATCCGCAAGCACAACCGCGGCTACTTTACCATTATCGGCGAACCCGGCGTTGGCAAAAGCGCGATCGCGGCAGAATACGTACGCCGCCACGGGTCTCCCTGTTACTTCAACGTCTTGGCAGAAGGTCGCAACCGACCGGAACTATTTCTACGTAGCCTGCGCCAACAACTCATTCAACGCTTTCAACTCACCGAAGCCGCCAACGCCAACCTTCCCACCCTCCTAGAAAAAGCCAGCCGCCGGTTGCGTAAAGGAGAACGACTGACCATCGTCGTAGACGGTCTTGACGAAGTTTCCCAGCAAGACGCGGAAAGCAACCTGCTACACCTTCCCGCCAACCTTCCCCAAGGAGTCTATTTTCTTCTCACCCGGCGACCCTACGCCACCGGCAAAGAACAGCTGACCGTTTCCCCCGGCGTTCCCAAAGCCAGTCTAGACCTAGCCTCCAATAAATATGCGCCTTACAACCACGAAGATGTGGTGGAATACATCCGCATGATGCTTCACGAAGACCCAGACTGCGCGCAACCGCTACAAACTTGGTTAGCCGAACGCAACTTAAGCGAATCCGAGTTTATTGAAATCCTAGCCAAAAAAAGCGAAAACAACTTTATCTACCTGCGCTACGTACTTCCCGAAATAGCCGCCGGGAATTACGACAACCTGAACCTGGAAGGGTTGCCAGAAGGCTTGCAACAATATTACCAGCAGCAGTGGGTACGCATGGGAATGGAACGTTCCCCCACCCAAAACGCCGTTATTGCCTTGTATGCCTTCGTTGCCATCGGCGAACCCCTTCCCTGCGAGACCCTCGCCGAAATGACCCAACAAGACGAAGCCGAAATTGAGAAAATTCTAGCAGATTGGGCCGGCTACTTGCGGCGATCGCCCAGCGACAGTACCACCTGTTTCAGTATCTATCACACCAGTTTTCTAGAATTTTTGCGTGGTAAGACAGAACTCAAAGAAAACCGGAAAATTTTCCAAGACGTAAATCGTCGAATTGCAGACTACTGGAAACGAGAACTCATCGATGATGCAGACCCAATTGCAGCCGCAAACCCTAGCTAAAAAGCTAGCCACCAAACCCCCGTACAAACAGCGAGCCTTCCTGGGTTGGTATCCGTACAACCTCGCCGAATCCGGCGACTGGATGGGATATTACCGATTGCTAGCGGACTTTGAATTCCTCGAAGCCAAAGTTTGCCACCCAGAATTTGGGGTTTTGCCACTGATTAAAGATTACGACCTCGCCGACCATCCCTTACTGCGGGAACATCCCAACTACACCAGTACCCAACTCATTACCCTCAAACGGATTCAAAAAGCCTTATATCGTTCCGCTCCTATTTTAGTTGCCGACCCCCAACGGCTTAGCGAACAACTCCTAGGACGTTTGCTTGGTTTTTCCGACCCCGAAATTCAAAGGTTTTTAGAAAAAGCCAAACAATGGCAAGGTAGACCCTGGCTGCGTCCTTTGATGCCAATTCTTACACCTCCTGGTGTGGGGTTAATCCGCACTTTAACCGGTCACCGCAGTTCTGTAGAAACCTTAGATATCAGCAGCGACGGCACCCTTGCCGTTTCTGGTTCCCGAGATAAAACCTTAAAAGTTTGGGACTTGAGTGCCGGCAAAGAACGCTTTTCCCTAAAAGGTCACCGTGGCATTTGGGATTATTGGACCCTGGGAGTCTACATCGGCATTTGTTCGTTAGTGCATTTCTTCGCCGTTTCTGCCAATGCCGATACCCTGTCCATTCTTACCATCTGGTCGATTATGCTGGGGATTCCCCTGGCAACTTTGATTGGCAACTGGGTGGAAGCGGTTGCCATTAGCAGCGATGGCACTTTGGCGGTTTCCGGTTCTAGAAATCGTACGGTAAAAGTCTGGGATTTGGAAGCTGGCAAACTGCGGTTTTCCCTCAAGGGTCACAAACGGTCGGTTAAGGCTGTTGCTGTCAACGGCGATGGAACTTTGGCCGTTTCGGGTTCTGGGGATCAAACCTTGAAAGTCTGGGATGTAACTACAGGTACGGAACGTTTTTCCCTGAACGGCCATCGAGATGCGGTGGAAGCAGTTGCCATGGGTCGCGATGGTAGTTTGGCGGTTTCCGGTTCTAAGGAAGGAACGGTGAAAGTTTGGGATTTGGAAGCTGGCAAGGAACTTTATTCTTTCCCTAGCCATCGCGATTTGATTCGCGGGGTGGCTATTAGTGATGACAATACCCTGGCGGTTTCGGCTTCCTGGGATGGTACGGTGAAAGTTTGGGATTTGATTGCTGGTCAAGAACGGCTGTCGTTTTCCAGTGCCAAAGATTCGGTTCGCGATGTGGCGATTAGCAGCGATGGCATGCTAGCGGTATCTGGTTCGTGGGAAGGCAATGTCAAGGTTTGGGATTTGACCACCGGTGAGGAACGATTTTCCCTAACGGGTCATAAGGATTCGGTTCGCGATGTGGCCATGAGTGGCGATGGTACCCTAGCGGTTTCGGCTTCTGGGGATAAGACGGTGAAAGTGTGGGATTTAACCACTGGTAAAGGCAATCTTTCCCTGCTGGGTCATGCCGATGCGGTTCGGGATGTGGCGATGAGCAGCGATGGGGTTTTTGCGGTTTCGGGAGCCATCGATGGCTCGATTAAGGTATGGAATTTACAAGAGGAGAAAGAATCTTATTCGATTTTAGCCCATCAGGATTGGATCGAATCGATCGCGATCGCGGAAAGGGCTAATTTGGCTATTTCCGGGTCGCGGGATGGTACGGCGAAAGTATGGAATTTAGATACCGGCAGAAGGCGGTTTTCCCTGCTGGGTCACCAGGATTGGGTACAAAGCGTAGCCATAAGCAGCGATGGCAAGGTAGCGGTTTCTGGATCGAAAGATGGGGTAGTGAAAGTTTGGGATACCACGACAGGTACGGAACGCTATAGCTTCCAAAGTCACCAAAATGCGGTCCGCAAGGTGGTTATTAGTGGCGATAGTACCCTGGCAGTATCCGGTTGTTGGGATAAAACCCTCAAGGTCTGGGATATTACCAATGGTCAAGAATGCTATACCCTTACTGGTCACCAGGATTGGGTCCGCGATGTGGTCCTCAGTCGCGATGCGACCCTGGCTATTTCCAGTTCTTGGGATAAAACGGTGAAGGTTTGGGATTTGAACAGCGGCCAAGAACGCACTTCCTTAAACGGCCACCAGGATTGGGTACAAAATGTTGCCATCAACCGCGACAATACGGTGGTGGTATCCGGTTGCTGGGATAAAACGGTGAAAGTGTGGGATTTGACCACCGGTCAAGAACGCCATACCCTCACTGGTCACCAGGATTGGGTGGATGCAACGGCTATGGATGATGAAGGAACTTTGGCGGTGTCTGTTTCCCGCGATCGCATGTTGAAGGTTTGGGATATTGCCACTGGCAACGAAATTGCTATGTTCGAGGGAGAAAGCGACTTTTGCAGTTTGGATGTTTCCACCGATGGCAAGACCATTGTGGCTGGGGATAATGCTGGCAAGGTCTATTTCTTGCAATTGGAAGCCAGCGATACCAAGCAATCCTCTCCAACCCCAACGCGGAATGCCACCGGTAAAAACGTACAAAAGCCTGCGGCTAGCGAAGCCGAACGGCAAACCCCAGAACCGGAAAATGCCTAGTTGCCAGCAGTTTTGAGATAGGTGTAGCTGCGTAGGGTTTGTTCGTAGTTTTGCAGCAACTTTTGGGATTCTTGCAGGCTGATGCGTTTTTCTCGCAAGGCTTGCTCGCTTTGCTGGCGGATGTTTTCTAGGAGGTCTTCTGGGTCGTACTGTACGTAATTTAAAACTTCGGCAATGGTATCCCCTTTGACCACGTGGTCGATGTTGTATCCTTTGGGAGTGACGCTGATGTGAACGACGTTGATATCGCCAAATAGGTTGTGAAAGTTGCCCATGATTTCTTGATAAGCACCGTTGAGAAACATTCCTAAGTAGTAAGGGCGATCGCTTTCCAAAGGATGCAACTCCAGCAAAGGCTTGACATCCTGCAAATCAATAAATCGGTCTATCTTGCCGTCGCTGTCGCAGGTTAGATCGGCTAAGGTGGCTCGTTGGGTGGGTTCTTCGTCCAGCCGGTGAATGGGAAGAATGGGAAAAAGTTGGTCAATGGCCCACGCATCCGGTGCCGACCGGAAAATCGACAGGTTCGCGTAATAAATTGATGCCAGAATTTTATCCAAATTTTCTAAATCGTCAGGAACGTAGTCCTGTTGGCGAGCAATGTGCTGGATTTTGTGACAGCATGCCCAGAAAAGTTGTTCTGACAAAGCCCGTTCGTACAAACTTAAGTAACCAAAGTTGAACAGACTAATGGCTTCTTCTTTAAACTGAATAGCGTCGTTGTAAGCTTCTTGATAGTTTTGAACTTGAATGGACTGATAGGTTTCCTGGAGATTGCGTAGGATGAGGTGGTGGTCTTCGGTAATGGGTTCCGCTGGTGGTGCGGTAGGAACGTCACTGCTGCCTAGAATATCAAAAACCAACACCGATTGGTGGGACGCGATCGCTCTGCCGCTTTCACTCACCAAAGTGGGAACGGGTGCATTGCGTTCTTCACAGGCTTCTTTCACTTCCGCGACAATATCGTTGGCATAGTTTTGCATGTTGTAGTTTTTAGAAGCGTAAAACTTGGTTTTGGACCCGTCGTAATCCACCGCCAAACCGCCACCGACGTCTAAATATTGCATGTTGGCCCCCAGTCCCAACAGTTCCACGTAAATTTGGCTGGCTTCGCGGATAGCATCTTTGATGGCGCTAATGGCAGAAATCTGGGAACCAATGTGAAAGTGCAGCAATTGCAGGCAATCCAACATGCCGGCTTCCCGCAAGGAACCAACCGCCTGTACGATCTCGGGAACGTTTAAACCAAATTTGGCGCGATCGCCGGTAGACCCTCCCCAACGACCGATTCCCTTGGTTTGTAGTTTGGCGCGTACTCCCAAAATGGGAACGATATTTAACTTTCCGGCAATCTCGATGGCTAGGGGAACTTCTTCTACCTGTTCGAGAACCAAAATCGGTCGGTGACCCAGCCTTTGGGATAGCATGGCAATTTCCATGTATTCCGCATCTTTGTAGCCGTTGCAAATCACCAGGGTTTTTTGGCTGGGAGGCAAACAGGAAAGAGCAATAATTAATTCTGGTTTGGAACCGGCTTCCAGACCAAAGTGGTGCGGTTCGCCAAATTCTACGATTTTCTCCACCAGATGGCGGTGTTGGTTGCATTTGACGGGAAAAACCCCTTGATAGGTTCCTGGATAGTTGTAGCGCGCGATCGCTTTGTCAAAACAAGCATTCAACCGTTCCATGCGATCGGCTAAAATATCGGTAAATCGCACCAACAACGGCAACCCAATATTGCGCTGGCGCAATCCTTCCACCAATTCAAACAAATCCAACGACCCACCGCGATCGCCTTTAGGAGACACGGTAATCCGACCAGCGGAGTTAATAGAAAAATAAGGGTCTCCCCATCCGTGAATCCGATACAGCTGTTCGCTGTCTTCCACAGTCCAAGGCTGTTGTTTCCCCACTGCCGCTTGGGTAGCATGAGAATTTGCTTCTACACGAAACTGCGATCCAGAAACCATCAATTGCTACTTTCCCTACACAACAATACCCATTCTTCCCAGCATAATACGAAAATCCCTCCAATCTTCCCTCTCTTCCTTCTCTTCCACCAAAACCAGATTCTGCGATAATCTTCTATTGTTTGGTTGTATTGTTCTGGAAGATCTTCATGGAACGCACATTTATTGCCATTAAACCCGACGGCGTACAACGGGGTTTGGTCGGTGAAATTATTCGCCGCTTTGAAAACAAGGGATTTACCTTAGTTGGGATGAAGTTCGTTACTGTCAGCCGCGAACTGGCAGAACAACATTACGACGTTCACAAAGACAAACCGTTTTTCTCTAGCTTGGTTTCGTTTATCACTTCGGGTCCAGTGGTAGCTATGGTTTGGGAAGGCAAAGATGTTATTGCCTCGGCGCGGAAAATTATTGGTGCCACCAAACCCAACGAAGCCGACCCGGGAACCATTCGCGGCGATTTTGGCATCGATATCGGTCGCAACCTCATCCACGGTTCCGATGCGGAAGATACGGCGAAAAAAGAAATCGATCTTTGGTTTCAACCGCAAGAGTTGGTTAGTTGGGAACCCAGTATGACCCAGTGGCTGTACGAATAAAGCCATGGAAATATGCAGAGTCAGCACCCCCCGGCTGAAGCACGGGGGCTTCATGCCTCCAGCTTCAGGTAGCTGACCAGCCTAAGCCCTTTGGGGGCTACG